>CAZDAN010000163.1:0-4944 GCA_964503565.1 uncultured Bacteroides sp. | reverse complement strand
CACCGTATTGTGCAACTCGCTGTGGTAACTGACGGGCATCACCGTGTGATGCAGTAGGTCGATGAGGGCGTGGAGCTGTTCGTTGAAGAGGCAGGTAGCCTCCTCTTTCTGTGGGTTGAAAGATAAGTTAAACATGGCTGAAAAAAAACTTTGGTGATTACAGCCGCAAAAATAGTAAAAAGACACTCTTCTCTGTCAGAGGTTATAAATAGGCCGCTTCGCCATGTCGGTAACTATTTTCCCAATCACCTCAGTCTGTGGCAATTAAATGTCAAAAAACGACGTTTTTTTTCAAAAAGGTCCCACCGTATGGGACATAAAAAGGTTGTTTTTTATGAAAAAGTATATCTTAATGCGTTGTATATCTGTGTGTTGAGCGGGCGATTGTCGGATGGGGATATCTTCACTTGGCCTCCAACTCGCCCCGTACCTTGGAAATCTGCGACTTGTTGAAGCCCTGGCCGAACTCACTGTTCAGCGCATTGGCCAACTGCAGGCAGCCGATGCTGCCATCGGCCGACTTGCGGACATCGCTCGGACGCAGGGGAGCGACCTTGCCACTCTTGCCCAGGCTCACCTTCACGACATAGCGTGCCAGCTGTTCGTGACATCCCGGACTCACCTGGTAGGGTTTCACTGCCAGTCCCTGTCCGTCGGCCGCCAGCCACCCCTTCTTGACACAATAGGCAATGAATTTCTCAAAGTCCCGCTCCGTACCCTTCCACCAGAGTTGGTGCCATTGCTTGCCACTCTTTTTTTCGGCAGCCAGTTTGCCTGCCAGTTCGCGCACCAGGCGCGTCTCGCGTCCCTTCAGGTCGTCCAGTTTCACCAGATCGTTAATCAGCCGTTCGTAGCGCGTAGGCTCTTCGCCCAAGATGTGTGCGGCATTGGGTGTGAGGTCGGTTTCGAGGTAGAATATCAGCGCATCGTTGTGCACCGACATGCGGGCCATCTCGCAAGCCATGGTCAGCACCTGCCGTGCCAGCCCGAGGCACTTGGGATTGCACCCCTTGTAGCGGTGGGCATTGATGTGGTTGACGATGTTTTCCTCCTTAATCAAATGCTCCTTATAAAAGGTGTTCAGCTCCTCGCTGAAGTAGTTCATTTTGTTCTTGCGGACACGTCCTAACAGCTGTGCCACCGCCGAACCCGACATCTCGTCGTAGTCGGGATTTTCGCGCGACTTGCGGCTCGATACTTCGAGCTGGTATCGTTCGAGCTGATACCATGTCGATGCCTCGCACTTGGTGAGCGAACAGAGACGGCGCAGCTCGCTGATGTCTTTGTCTTTCAATCTGTTAGGTGCGTTCCATGCTTTGTGGGTCAGTTCGCCCAACCTTTTCATGTATTGATAGATAAAGCGGAAATTTTCTTCGGTAGTTTTTCTTTTCATAGCGTTCTTCAGATTTCAGTAGAATGCTGCAAAGCTATAAAGAATAATTGGAATGAGCAAATAGTTTGTCGAAAGAAATGGCCGATATGTTGAAAAATATAAAACCGAAGAGTGCCGGTCTTCAATTTTTTTTATAACAGTTTGCAAACTGTAACCAAATACCATAGAAATAAGCGATGGCAAGAAAACTGGTTTTGGAAACAGACGAAAAATCTTAATTTTGCATCAAAAGTTTCGAGTAGAGACGAAAAAAGTATTATTTTTGTCGAAAATTCGAGTATGGACGAAAGAATTGAACAGCTGAGGAGGTATAATCTTTGGGATGGGAATACCATCGCTACGGGTTATGAACGGCCGACCTGATTTCTTCACTTTCCCGTGCTATATAATGGCGCTGAAAAGTGATGAAGTCAGGTGTTATAAAGTCAGGTTTTGGCAACTAATTAGTATATTGAACTGTTAACTCCGTTCGCGAACCGTGTTTGTTCGGTTCTGGAACGGAGTTAATTGTTTAAAAGGATAGTATTCGTTGTGTTCGAAAGAATGGGGGTCTTTCGGAGGCTGTTTTGTTGAATCGGATGCTTTCTCGCGTTAATCTTTATCCTGAATCTGTTAATTTCAGGTGATTTGTTTTGTCTTTCCCGCGGTTTGTGCTATCTTCGCGGCCTAAATATAATCAGGTTATAGAAAGGAACATGCGATATAGAGTCATTCGGACGTTGATTTGCTTATGTGCATTGTGGCCTTCGGTGTTGGTGGGGCGCGACTCGTTGCAGTTCAGCCTGCTTACTTGTGCACCGGGGCAGCAGGTGTATGAACTGTTTGGGCATACTGCTATCCGATGTCGTAATTTTACCCAAGGGACAGACTGGGTGTACAATTATGGAATGTTCGACTTTGGTGCTCCTGATTTTGTGATGCGCTTTGTGCGAGGCGAGACCGATTATGAGTTGGGTGTGGTGCCTTTTCATTACTTCGAGCGGGAGTATGCTTTGCGTGGTTCGGCTGTCAGGGAACAGGTGTTGAGCCTGAATGAATACGAATTGTCTCGATTGGACAACCTGTTGCGTGAGAACTACTTGCCCGAGAACAGGGTGTATCGGTATAATTATTTCTACGATAACTGTACTTCGCGTGCCCGCGACCGCATTGAGGATGCCTTGAGCGGACGGGTCATCTATCCTCCCGGAATGAAGGGGGCTACTTTCCGCACATGGGTACACCAATATACCAAGAATCATCCTTGGACTGATTTTGGTATCAGCCTCTGTTTGGGGGCGGAAGCTGATCGCCCTATCAATGGGCGTAGCCAGATGTTCCTGCCCGACAATCTGAGGCAGGCGATGAATCATGCTACCGTGCATGGCGGAGGGGATATGCCTATCCGCAAGTTGGTGAAAAGTGATGTGGAGATAATCCCTTCGATGGCTGATGGAGTGGAGGAGGGGAGTGCTTTCCCGTTGACTCCGATGCAGACTGCTTTGGTGACGCTGGTCTTGGTGGCGTTGTGTAGTCTGTGGGAATGGAAACGCCGCCGTGTGTGGTGGGGAGTGGATGTGCTGCTGTTCCTGATACAGGGATTGGCCGGATGCGTCATTGCCTTTCTTTTCTTCTTCTCGGTACATCCTACCGTGGGTTCCAATTGGCTGCTGATAATATTCAATCCATTACCCTTTATTGGACTTCCGTGGATGATAAATTGTATCAGAAAAGGCAAAAAATGCCCTTATGATGTGGCAAATGTGGCTGTATTAACACTTTTTATAGTCTTTTTGCCCTTAATTCCTCAAAAAATCAGTTTAGTAGTTGTACCTTTGGCACTGAATTTGTTGATACGTTCGGTGTTGCACCTTGCCGTGGTTCGTTTGCGGGTGCTTCGTCATGGTTAATTTAAGGAATGAAAGAAAAGATATTATCGTCGTTGTTGACAGTCCTTGCCTTTTCGGCTTTGCAGGCGCAGACTAATGCTGTGCCCGTGGCGCCGCGTCTTGTAGTGGGCATTACTATCGACCAATTGCGCTCGGATTATCTGGAAGCATTCATCAATCTTTATGGCGAAAAAGGACTCAAGCGGCTGTGTAAGGAGGGCAAAGTTTACAATCAGGTGTCGTACAGCTTTAAGCATGTGGATCGTGCTTCAGCGCAAGCTGCTCTATATACAGGCACTGTGCCTTTCAAGAACGGTATTGTGGCTTCCCAATGGTTGGAGCGTGCGTCGCTTCGCCCCATTGATTGTGTGGACGACCGTGATTTCATGGGATTCTATACCGAGGAGTGTACGTCGCCCAAGAACTTGTTGGTGCCGACTCTCACGGATGAGTTGGAGATAGCCACCCGCGGTGCCTCGTTGGTTTATGCCATTGCTCCGCATCGTGAAATGGCCGTGATGGCTGCCGGACATGCGGCCGACGGAGCCTATTGGATGAACGGAATGACCGGTGAATGGTGTACGTCGAGCTATTATGGCGATTGTCCGCGCTGGTTGGAGCGATATAATGATAAGAATGGAGTGGGAACACGCATCAATGGACTGCAATGGGAACCTCTGTTGCCCATGTCGGCATACGACAACCCCACTCGTGAAGGTGCATTCAGCTATGGCTTTGTTGGAGACTACCGTTTCCGTAAACTGAAGGCTTCTCCTTGTGTGAATGACGAAGTGAATCGTTTGGCCGAAGCCTTGTTGGACGGTGTTTCAATAGGGCAGGATGATGTGACCGATTTCTTGTCGGTGACGTATAATGCCGGTTCGTACCAGAGCGAAAGCTGGCATGAGTCTTATCTGGAGATGCAGGATACATACGTCAGACTGGATAGAGAGGTAGCTTCGTTGATTGACCTGATAGACAAGAAGGTGGGTCTCGAACACACGCTGTTTGTTGTCACCTCTACGGGATATACAGACTATGTGCCTTTGGATTATACGTTGTATCGCGTGCCCGTTGGTGAGTTCTATATCAATCGGGCTACGGCGTTGTTGAACATGTATTTGATGGCTCTCTATGGCGAGGGACAATACGTGGAGGCTTATCATGGATTGCAAATCTATCTGGACCGCAAACTGTTGGAGCAGAAACAACTGCGTGTGAAAGATGTGTTGGAACGTAGTGCGGAATTTCTGGCTGAATTGAGCGGTGTGCAGAAGGTGTACACGGCACACGATTTCCTCTTGGGAGGTATGTCGGCTGAGTATGAATTGATGCGCAATTCCTATAATGTGCACTGTTCGGGTGACCTTATTATCGAGGTGAATGCCGGATGGAAACTGATGAATACGGAAACGCGAGACATGAAACTGGTGTACGATGGACATGTGGCGTTCCCGTTGGTGTTTATGGGAGCGGGCATTCAGCCGGATGTGGTTGATACACCCGTTACAGTAGATTGTATAGCCCCCACATTGGCGTTGTTGATGCGGATTAGGGCACCGAGCGGAAGTCATGCTCCGCCCATTTCTACCATACGGAGATGATGGGCAGACGATGCTTGTGTGATAACAGATTTGGAAAATAATAAAAATAAGAATAAAAACATGGGATTTAATGAATTTT
>CAZDAN010000162.1:0-4946 GCA_964503565.1 uncultured Bacteroides sp. | reverse complement strand
CCGCCTGCCTGCAGGAGTTTTGGCAATCCTATCCCTCGACATTGGAGATTGGTGGAGCACACTCATCGGAAGCTACCATGACCCTTTGGCTATGGAGCCCCGAGGCTGACGCTATGGACCTCCGCCACTATGACAAGGTGGCTCATGGCCTCAACTCCAGCTACGAGGATGTGCAGGAGGGACTCAGTACCCCCTATGGCATCGGACGCACCAGCACCCTGATGCTTACACCTTATATATATAAGGGGAAACAGGAGATGGCCCGCCTTGCCGAATCACTCACAACCGAACACCAGTTGGCTTGCACGCCCAAGTATTTGCACGACCGCCGTGCCTTCGGCGTATGGAGTTTGCCCAAGCACGACACGCCCTTGGCCCGCCAGATAGAGCAACGACTCGACGATTATATCCGCTACTATCAACAAGCCATTGAAGAACATCGGTGGTATGGCTTCTGGGATTATGGCGACGTGATGCACGCCTACGACCCCGTCCGCCATTCGTGGAAGTACGACGTGGGTGGCTTTGCTTGGGACAACACCGAGTTGGCCAGCAACATGTGGCTATGGTATATGTACCTGCGCACCGGTCGTGCCGACATCTGGCAGATGGCCAAGGCCATGAGCCGCCACACGGGCGAAGTGGATGTCTATCACTTTGGTTCTAATGCCGGATTGGGAAGCCGTCATAATGTGAGCCATTGGGGATGCGGAGCCAAGGAAGCACGCATCAGTCAGGCCGCTTGGAATCGCTTCTACTACTACCTGACCGCCGACGAGCGCACGGGCGACCTGATGACCGAGGTGAAGGATGCCGAGCAAAAACTCTACACCCTCGACCCCATGCGCCTGGCCCAGCCGCGCGAACTATATCCCTGCACCGCCCCTGCCCGCTTGCGCATAGGCCCCGACTGGCTTGCGTACGCCGGCAACTGGATGACCCAATGGGAGCGCACGGGCGACACCAAATACCGCGACAGGATTGTGGCCGGCATGAAGAGCATCGCTGCCCTACCCCACGGTATCTTTACAGGACCTAAGGCTTTGGGATTCGACCCGGCCACGGGTATCATTACCCACGAGGGCGATGCCAATTTGCAAAATACCAATCATCTGCTTCCGCTCATGGGAGGATTTGAAGTTGTGAACGAACTGAACCGTATGCTGCCCCTTCCTGAATGGGAAAAGGCGTGGTTGCACCATGCCCGGCAATATCATGCCAAAGCCGAAGAATTGGCAGGAAGTAAATTCCGTATCCCCCGCCTGCCAGCCTATGCGGCCTACCACACGACTGACCCGGAGGCAGGCGAGGAAGCATGGAAACTACTGCTTCAGCGTGGCTACCCCAATACAGTTTCTACATTGAAAATGAATACGGTACCCAGCCCCGAAGTGCTTACTCCCATACTCGAAGCCCCCTCAATCAGCACCAATGGCGTAGCCACCTGGAGTCTCGATGCCATCTACCTCCAAGAAGTGTGGCCAAAGTAAATATGAAGGCAGGTGCACCTCGAATATAGAAAATAAACATCGTTTTATTTTGTTCTTCGCTCGGTTTGCACTACCTTTGTCCCGTTTTGTAGAAAAATAATAACTAATTAACCATAAACCTATTAAAAAAGAACAGATGAAGAAAATGTTTTTTGCAGCCCTGTTTTTCCTCTTTGCAGGCATCGGTGCCACACAAGCACAAGAACTCCCCGACAAGAAAGCGACGTTGGAGACACTGCTTTCCGTCAACAAGTATTTCATGCGTAAGAATCCCGACCCCGGATGCCCCACTTTCGCACACAACAAGATGCGCACCAGCAACCTTTGGACACGTGGCGTATACTACGAAGGAGTGATGGCACTCTATGACATCTATCCCTTGGAGGAACTCTACGACTACACCTACCAGTGGGGTGAGGCGCACAAATGGATGGTGCGAGGCGGTAGCCAGCACCGCGATGCCGACAACTACTGTTGCGGACAGACCTACATCGACATGTACCGCAAGACGGGCGAACGCCGTATGATACGGAGCATAGATGCCTGTATGAATATGTTGATAAATACACCGCAAGTGAACGACTGGTGGTGGATTGATGCCATACAGATGGGAATGCCCGTGCTCGCCAAGATGGGTGTGGAAAAGGGCAACGACCAACGCTACTTCGATAAAATGTGGGACATGTATGAATACACCCGCAACCATCATGGCGAAGCCGGCATGTACAACCCCAAGGACGGACTCTGGTGGCGCGACCATGATTTCGACCCTCCCTATAAAGAGCCCAACGGTGAAGACTGCTACTGGTCACGCGGCAACGGGTGGGTGTACGCAGCCCTCGTACGTGTGATGAATGAAATCCCCGCCGACGAGAAACACTATGCCGACTATCTGGCCGACTTCAAAGCCATGAGCAAAGCACTGAAGGCCTGTCAGCGTACCGACGGATATTGGAACGTAAGCCTCCACGACGAAAGTAACTTCGGTGGCAAGGAGGTCAGCGGCACTTCACTCTTCGTCTATGGCATGGCATGGGGCGTGCGCAACGGCATCCTCGACCGCAACGAATATCTGCCCATCCTCCTCAAGGCATGGAACGCCATGGTAAAGGAATGTGTCCACAAGAACGGCTTCCTCGGCTATGTACAAGGAACCGGCAAAGAACCTAAGGACGGACAGCCCGTTACCTACAACAGCGTTCCCGACTTCGAAGACTACGGCCTCGGATGCTTCCTCCTCGCCGGCACAGAAGTTTATAAATTGAAATAAGATATTTGATGCGAGTTTGATATAAACTCAGAATACAGTGAACAAACAATCCCCGCAACCGATCGATCGATTGCGGGGATTATTATGGGATTATAAGACGTATTTTTATCTCTTTTCTGGTATTTCACTTCGTTTGGCATACATTTCCATTTTAGAATCTGTACCCGAAATTTAAAGCATAGGTGGAAACGCGGGTGTTTATCCACACCTTGTTGAAGTCGATGCCATAGGACCAACCGAAGACGAAGTGGCGATACTGAATATTGCATCCTGATTGCCAACCGTATTGGAAACTTTCGAAGGTGGGATAGAACTCATATCGGTCAAAGACGTTGGCACTGATTTTGTTTCCCTCCGTGTCTTGTTCCTCGACGTTTCCGGCAATGTGCATTCGCATATAGATTCCTATGTAGGGGTAGAAACTCCAATTTGAACCGGTCTTATTGAACCTGTATCCCACGTTCAAGGGTATTTCCATCGTCCAAATGTTCAGAATCTCCTGCCTTACGCCCGTGTAAGCTACTGTCCAGTCTTCAAACTCTTCGTTATAGTGCCCCCACTTCATTCCGATTCCCGTTTCCAAGAAGAATGGTTTCTTTTGGCTGAGCATAAAGCCGTGTCGATAGCTGAAGTGTACAGAGGTCGTCGTGTTGACTATGTCCACTATCCGGAACCCAAACCTGACATCTGGTTGTCTGTAGGGATTTCTTTCCAGGGTCAGCCTTACTTCGTCCCAGTCGGCATATCTTTCCTTGAATAAATCCTGACTGGCCTTTGTCGCTGCCGTGCCGTTCACGTATTGCGCCGTTGTATTCAGTGCAAAGCCCATTGCCAGCAGACATATTGCGATATACTTTCTCATCTCTTCTTGTATTATAGGATTAGTTATTCAGCTTGGTAATTCTCCACACATTGGCCTTTCCGTCTTGGCTTCCGCGTTCTGATATGAAGTAGATGTATTTCCCGTCGTGACTCCATGCCGGACTCAGGTCATTTGCCACATGGTCAGTCAGTTGCGCCGCTTCCTTTCCATCTATGCGACAGACGAAGATGTCCGTGTTGGGCACCATCTTGACACCTATTTCCTTCAGGCTCTCTCCCACGAAGGCTATCCATTTGCCGTCGGGCGACACCACGGGTGTGCTGAAGCTCCGATCCCGCGTCCGTATCAGACGAGTTTCTTTTCCTGTTTTCATGTCCACCTTCCAGATTTCGTTCTTCCCTTTGGGGTTTATTCTACAGCAGACGTAAGCCTCTTCCCCCGGGATTGGGCAGGGATTGGTGCCGGTGGAATCCACTTCCATACGGTGGTTTTGCATATTGTAGCGATAGATGTGGAAGCCACTCCTCTGTTGGCGTGTGAAGAGGAGTTCTTCTCCGTTGTTACGATATATGGGCGAGTAGTCCACGCTTTTCATGGTCAGGATGTTGCACTCGCTTCCTTCGTTGGCCTCGGTGAGACATACCTGACAGTATTGCTCTTTCACATCTGTGAAGAGCAGGTTATTCCCATCCGGTGAATAGGTGAAGTCCAACACCTGAGCGCGGTGGGTGCATTGCAGGGCAGGGCTTTTCGGTCCTTTCTCCAACTCCTTGGTATAGATGTTTATCGTTCCATCCCTTTCGGAAAGAAAGGCCAACTTCTTCCCGTCGGGTGATATACCTATTGCACGGTTTGTCAGCCAATATACCTTTTTGTACCGATGTATGATGTCCGGCATATACACTTCGTCCTCGTTGGTCGTCATTTGTTTGATTTCCAGTTCCACTTCATACTCTGTGGATATGGCAGAAAGGTCAATCCGCTGTGCATTCATACTTTCTGTTATCAGTAGGCATAGCAGACTCAGAATTGCTTTAGTTTTCATTGTATTTCAGTTTTTAACTGTTTCGTGTGGGCAAAGGTAGATATAATTATGGAGACGTGCAAGAAAAGAGTTAAAACTTTGGCGATATTCCTCCGTCCGGTAAGGGGGTTAAAAAAATTGGACTTTCCTTTACATTCCACAGTAACAAATCCCGCACTTCTGTTTCATTCCTATTTCGTCAAAGGGACAGGGGGGGCATAATGAGCATATTTTTGCATAAATATGCATGAGAATAAGGAGATAGTGGTCAGGAGAATTGGTTACAAACGGGCGTTTCCGCTCATCCTATCCTAAAGATGCGTGGAAGTTTAGGAGCGG
>CAZDAN010000161.1:0-4950 GCA_964503565.1 uncultured Bacteroides sp. | reverse complement strand
TTGGGTTATGAGCCCAACGAGCTACCAACTGCTCCACTCCGCGATGTTATTTCCTGTTTGCGAATGCAAAGGTACTGCTTTTCCCCGAAACCACAAAACTTTCTGCATACTTTTTCCATCAATATGCGTTTTTTATTAAAAGAAGAGGCACGAACAACGTGGATTCACGACACTTTTGTCTGTTTCATCCACGTTATTCGTGCCCCAATAAGAATACCAATCTTACATATAAAAGAATGCTAATCTTACGCGCGTAAGATTAGCATTCTTCTTTCATCTATACATTATCTTGATATTAAAGGATGCTCTTCACAACCTCCATCATGCCCTTCTCCTGAATGGCATCGAGGTAACCCTTGACAGCGTCGGTGAGACCGGGAATGTTGTTGAGGTTCTCGCCCCAGATGCTTTCAGCGGCAAGCACACCTTCTGCAACCTTCTTGGTGCAACCGGTTGCCCACAGGTCGGCGAGGAGCTGCATGATTTCGGGAGCATCGTTAGGTACGATTTCAGCACCATCGGCACGCACACCACCCTTGTAGTAAGTGATGATGGCAGCCAAGCCGAGCACAAGTCCCTTAGGCAATTCGCCTTTGCGTTCGAGATAAGTCTTGAGGCCGGGCAGGTCGCGTGTCTGATACTTGGGGAATGAGTTGAGCATGATGCTGGTCACCTGATGATCCACGAAGGGGTTGTTGAAGCGCTCGAGCACATCTTCGGCAAATTTCTTCAGTTCGTCCTTCGGCAGGTTGAGAGTCTCCATCAACTCCTCAAACATTACCTTATTTATATATTTGCCGATAACCTCGTGCTGACAAGCCTCGCGCACGATGTTCAAGCCAGCCAAGTAAGCCACGGGCGAGAGCACGGTGTGAGGGCCGTTCAACAAAGTCACCTTACGTTCGTGGTAAGGAGCCTCAGAGGGGACAAAGAGCACGTTCAGTCCGGCCTTGTCGGCGGGGAACTCCTTAGCCACTTCCTGCGGAGCCTCAATCACCCAAAGGTGGAAGATTTCAGCCTGAACAACGAGGTTATCCTCATACTGGAGTTTCTCTTGAATGGCGGCAATGTCCTTGCGGGGGAATCCGGGAACGATGCGGTCAACGAGAGTTGCGTACACACCGCATGACTCCTCGAACCATTTGCTGAACTCTTCGCCGAGGTTCCACAACTGGATGTACTTGCGGATACAATCCTTCAAATGATGGCCATTAAGGAAGATAAGTTCACAGGGGAAGATAATCAATCCCTTGGTGGGGTCGCCATTGAAGAACTTGAAACGGTGATAAAGCAACTGGGTGAGTTTACCGGGGTAAGACGAACAGGGAGCATCGTCAATCTTACAAGCGGGGTCGAAGGCGATACCGGCCTCGGTGGTGTTGCTGATGACGAAGCGCATTTCGGGTTGCTCGGCCAACTTCATGTACTCAGCAAACTGAGAATAGGGATTCAGCGCACGACTGATTACGTCGATACGTGTCAGGCTGTTCACCACTTCGCCCTTGTCGAGGCCCTGCAGGTTGACGTGATACAGACAGTCCTGTCCGTTCAACATGTCCACCATACCCTTCTCGATGGGTTGCACTACCACTACGCTGCTGTTAAAGTCGGCCTTCTCATTCATATTATAAATGATCCAGTCAACGAATGCACGCAAAAAATTACCTTCACCGAACTGAATGATACGTTCGGTACGTTCTGCCTTAGGGGCAGTTTGTTTGTTCAATGGTCTCATATTACTTAATAATTAGTTTAATTACTTAATAAGTCATTTCAAATGCCCAATTAATGCACTCAAATGGACAAATTATCTAAATTAGCGGCACAAATTTACGAACTTATTTTGTATCTTCAAATAAAATCCGTAATTTCGTGCACGATAACGGTGAAAAAAGATAATTAACCTAAATATTAACTTTTAATACAACAACTGTATGAAGAAATTCATGGATGAAAACTTCCTGTTGCAAACCGAAACTGCACAGAAGCTGTATCACGAACATGCGGCCAAAATGCCCATCATCGACTATCACTGCCATTTGATACCCCAAATGGTGGCCGATGATTATAAATTCCGCTCGATTACTGAAATTTGGTTAGGTGGCGACCACTACAAGTGGCGTGCCATGCGTTCCAATGGTGTAGCCGAACGTTTCTGCACCGGTAAGGACACCACCGACTGGGAAAAGTTTGAGAAGTGGGCCGAAACCGTTCCCTACACATTCCGCAATCCTCTCTATCATTGGACACACCTGGAGCTGAAGACAGCCTTTGGCATCGACAAGATTTTGAATCCTCAAACTGCTCGCGAGATTTACGAAGAGTGTAACGAGAAACTGCAGCAACCCGGCATGACAGCCCGTGGCCTGATGCGTCGTTACAATGTTGAGACTGTATGTACAACCGACGACCCCGTAGATTCACTCGAATATCACAAGCAAGTACGCGAGAGCGGCTTCGAAGTAAAGATGCTGCCCACATGGCGACCAGACAAGGCAATGGCCGTAGAGGTTCCCGCCAACTTCCGCGCCTACATCGAGAAACTGTCAGAGGTGAGCGGTGTAACCATCAGCAGCTTCAACGACGTGATTGATGCCTTGCAGAAGCGTCACGACTTCTTCGAGTCAATGGGATGTAAGTTGAGCGACCACGGTATCGAGGAATTCTATGCCGAGGACTACACCGACACCGAAATCAACACTATATTTAATAAGGTATATGGCGGCACTGAGCTGACTCAGGAAGAAATCCTCAAGTTCAAGAGCTGCATGATGATTGAATTTGGCAAGATGGACCACGCCAGCGGCTGGGCACAACAGTTCCACTACGGAGCCATCCGCGACAACAACTCCAAGATGTTCAAACTCCTTGGCCCCGACACCGGCTTCGACTCTATCGGCGAGTTCACCACTGCCAAGAAGATGGCCAAGTACTTCGACAAGCTGAACAGCATGGACAAGCTCACCAAGACCATCATCTACAACCTCAACCCCTGTGCCAACGAGGTGATTGCTACCATGCTCGGCAACTTCCAGGATGGTTCATGCCCGGGCAAAATCCAGTTCGGTTCAGGCTGGTGGTTCCTCGATCAGAAGGACGGCATGGAGAAGCAGATGAATGCCCTCTCACTCCTCGGCCTGCTGAGCCGCTTCGTAGGTATGTTGACCGACTCACGCTCGTTCCTCTCCTACCCGCGTCACGAGTACTTCCGCCGCACCCTCTGTAACCTTCTCGGCAAGGATGTGGAGAATGGCGAAATCCCCGTATGCGAAATGGAACGCCTCAACCAGATGGTTGAAGACATCTGCTACAACAATGCCAAGAACTACTTCAACTTCTAAAAAGCGCATTGTGCAGTAAAGATACTTTTTAGGCACGGATTACGCGGATTACACGGTATTATGATAACCTTTTTCAGGGATAACATATAAATCCGCGTAATCCGTGTAACCCGTGCCTAAATTTACTTTTTTGACTCACCTGTCCTTTTCTTATCACACTTATACCACTCATACCATTCCAACGCTTCACCGAGCATCTCCTTGATGCGGTCAAACGGAATAAATTGTCTTCATAGTCCTTTTACACCTTATTATATATAACACGTGTGGATAAAGGTTGTGATTTTGCCCTACAAAACCACTTTTTACCCATTTTTTATAAAAAAGCGCAACTTGTCCCACGATTTGAGACAAGCTGCGGATAATTTTGCCGTGAAATTAATAACAAGATTACCAATTAAAACAAACTCTACGCATGAAAACTCACGTTGAAATCAGCCAGCAGCAAGCCAACAACAGCCTTGCCACCCACGCGATGAACCTTCACCCGTCCATCCATGCCTTGCGCCACCAAGCCAAGGGTATGAGCACCAAGAAGCGCCTCACACTCGCCGCCCTTCTCCTCGCCAGCCTGGCCCTGTACCTCGGGTGCAGCCTCTTCTCACTCATCCTGATAGCCCTTTTCACTATCTTTTTAGGGGTGCTCATCAACGAGTTCGTCCAATTCATCCGCTTCATCCGCGAATTGAAGTGAGACACTGTTGCCCCACCTTACACGAGCGAAAACCGATAACATTATCCACCGCATAGGCTCCGCCAAGATGGATGACGGGAGGTGTTGGATACAAAAATCAGCACATAAAACAAGGGAATCACTACATTTTTCGACACTTGCTTACTAAGAATTTAGCGATTCGAGAATCTTTTCCAAGAATCCGGCATAGTAATACGGCAGATTGTGTAATTGCCAGGTACTTCCGTCTTCTCTTTGTATGGTATCCGATGAATGGGGACGCGACCAGAAACGGACGGCGAACTTGCAAGAGGAAGCATTCATGAATGCTTGCAACGACTTCAGATGTGCATTGGCTCCACTCTTCACCTCAATGGGAATCAGACCATATCTCCGGCTGTTGTAGAGAAAATCGACTTCGGCCTGAGAGTTCTTGGCTTCCCTTACCCAGAAGTTCCTTCTTTCCAAAAAATTGTAGCTTTGTCCGATAATCTCTTGTCCTACGATGTGTTCTGCAATTCTTCCTCTCCAAGCATCGTTGATGTCCTCCTTGCCAAACAACTCGGATTGTATTCCAGCCGAATAGTTGACCAATCCGGTGTCTAACCATAGCAGACGGGGCTTCTTACGCAAATCTTGCGGAATCGGAAGTCGTGTTTCAGTGGTAGGATATACAAGCTCCAACAGCATGGCTTTTTGCAGGGTGCGGAAAGCATCTCCAACTTCGCGGCTTTTGTAGTTGGAGTTTCCAAACCTTTCAAATGTAATTCGTTCGGAAGCAAAGTCCCAACCGTGCGAGATGATGTAGCGCAACACATTTCGTGAGGCCTCTGAGTGCTTGTATTTCTCTACGTCGTCAGAGTATCCGGCCAAGAGTGACTGGAAAATGCTGTCCAAAGCGATGATGTCGCGTTTTTTTATATAGTTGGCTACAAC
>CAZDAN010000160.1:0-4997 GCA_964503565.1 uncultured Bacteroides sp. | reverse complement strand
CGCATTACAAATGCTTACACCCACGGCCTTCGCGTTGCAAACGCGAAGGGACGGGGTTCCATTGTCAATCTCATATCATCTCCCCAATAAATGCATATGCGAACAAGCCTAAAATCATAGTCAAAAAACCTCCAAGACAAAAAGCCACAGCCAACCATTTGCACTTTCTTTGCCATCGAGCATCTTTCTTCTCAAACTTTTTGTAACATTTCAAATAAACGTCGTTTGACAACACGGCTTTATAGGCAGGGATATATCCTACCAAGACTGGTAGCCCCATCAAAAGTAACGTCACGATTTCATTCTTTGTTTCAAAGAAGGCATCTCTTATTCCCAATAAGATAAAAGATAAAAATAAAAAATAAGATGAGTAGGATCCACCGAATAAATGGTTAGATATATAAGTATAAGGCCCTACTTGATAATCACGAATCATTTTATGATTTTTTATTAAATTATTTTTTATAATATTTGTATTATTTTTTGGTACTATTTTCAAAAAAAGATTCTCCAATTTAAAATGTATGTCCAACGAGAATAAAAAAATCCCATAATGCATTTTATTCAAAAATTCCTTCATATTATGACGAGTTTTATCTGTTATACATTTCATCAACAATACTTGTGCCCATTTCACTTCCAACATAAGAACCGATTACCCCACCAATAGTTCCGCATACGATTATTCCAAATGGACCAGCAACAGAACCAGTTTTCATCCGTCCATCCTCATTTGAAATGAGGATGTGCTGAGTATAAGCATTTATAATGCGTTTACATCAACCAACCTGCTATATTCCGCCCGCAATGTACGCATAATGTTTTATTCTGCAAAACAAATTGCAAAAAATGTATGCCAAACGATGTGAAATCCTGAAAAGACTAAAATTCGCTTTCGTGCCCATCATCCGCATTATCTTAAGATAAAAAGCAAAGTATCCTAAGATACTTGCCGATTTATCTTAAGATACTTCCTTATTGAAGTTATCTGAATGCGGGAAACTGTCTTTACTCCACAAGCACCTTGCGTCCTTCAACAATGTAGATGCCGCGTTGCAATGTATGACCCTCAGTGAGTTGGCGCAGAGTGGCTACCTGACGGCCTTGCAGGTCGTAAACAGGGGCATCCATGCGAGCCTCATCAGGAGAGACAACCTCGTCAATTCCTGCGGGGTCAACCACATGTACGGTGGCACGGGTATAGAATTTCTCCTTGGAGTTGGTGGGATTGGTCACACGGAAGACGAATGTGTAGTCGCCTGCCACCTCGGGCTTTCCAGTCAGAGTCATCACCTTCGTCTGATAATCGGTCTTGCGGTCGAAGCCATCGGGAAGACCGGTTACCTTTCCGTTGGGAGTATAGGTGGTATCGATGCTTGCCAATGAAGCATAGCGATACTTGGCCAGAATGGGGGTGATGCTGTCGCCCAATTCAACGGTCTGTTCCACCAAAGTCTCGTCCATGATGGTGATGGTGGGCAAGAAGCGGTCGGGCAAATAATACCCCAAATGAGGAGGCTGATTATAGGCCACATTCTGCCAAGCAATGCCCATGCGATAGGTGTGGTCGTGCATGAGGGTGGGCACGGCATAGGTAGTGGCGGTGTTGGTGGTGAAGATGTTCAGCGTAGCTCCGGTAGAAGAGTTCCACAGAATCACCTCCTCGCGCCAATCGCCGAAGAGGTCGGCTTGCAGGTTCGGGGTCGATTTTGAACCGTTGCACGTGCTGCTGGAGTTGTAGGCATAGAGGTCTTTTCCACCAATATTCAATCGCGAAGTGCCGTTTCCACTCCAGTTGTCAACCTTACCTCCATCGAAGAGTTCGTCCTGCAAATCGCCATCCCAATAGATGCGGAAGTTGAGCGAAGTGCTGCCCGAACTGACCACCTTACCCGTCTGGGCACTACGTTGCTGGCGGTCGGACGAACAACTGAAGAACGAGCCGCGATGTGAATCGGAGAGTTGGGCGGCTATGCCACGTCCGGTGTCTCCATCAGCCTTACCACTGAAGATGATTTCTCCCGTAGCGGCATCGTGAAGGTCCCAACCATAGGGAGAGGACTCATGCACCTGAAATACTTCCAAACCGGGGCGGTCGGGGTCGTGGTCGGCCAAGTGCATGGCATCGCCGTGTCCGAATCCGGTAGAATAGAGCATCTTTCCATCGTTGTCGAGAGCAGCAGAACCCCAAATGATTTCGTCGCATCCGTCGCCATCCACATCAGCACACGACAGATTGTGGTTTCCATTGCCATACATGGTACGGCTACCGCTTCCACGGGTAGGAGCCTTAGCGGGATAAGGCTTGGTTGCGCCGGTCGAGTCCGTCAAGTTGTATTGCGAATTCTTATCCGACGCGTGATACCAACGGGTCTTGATTTGCTCTCCGTCAAAACTTACCGCCCACAGATAAGCATACGTATAATATCCGCGTACAAACACGGCACAAGGATTTTTATCGGGACCATCCAAATATGCCACACAAGCCAAATAACGCTCACCACGGTTTCCATAACTTGTATCTGTACCGCTATCGTTCCAATTAAATGTAGGAGCCGCTTCTGTCAGGCCCACATTGGCATTGCGGTTGGGACGATAAGCCGTCGTACAGACAGCCTTACCAGTCTGTCCGTCAAAAACAGTGAGGAACTCGTATCCGCCCTGAATCTTACCATCCCCATTACGCCAATCCTTACTATTATTGACATTCTTGATGATATCATGTGTACTGGCTTCGCTGACGTATTTGCCTGCACCGTCCTTACTGCCCGGAGCGGTCTTACACATCATTTCCGCTTTGCCGTCGCCATCGAAGTCATAAACCATAAACTGGGTATAATGGGCACCCGCACGGATGTTTACACCCAAATCTATTCGCCAGAGTTTTTCAGGGGTTGTTCCCGAGCCACCAGCCGTCCAGTCTACTTTGTAACAATCAAGAAAGACATTTCCTGTCACACCAGATTGGGAGTTGTCCTTTGAATTGGAAGGATCCCACTTCACAAAGAGTTCGTATTCGCCATCGCCATCCACATCGCCCACCGAACAGTCGTTGGGCGAATAGGTATAGTTACTGCCGTCTGCGGGACGATCCAGATGCAACTGGTAGAAATAGTTGCTCCAAGGAGAGACTGCTTCGGTCGTGTCTATTGCCACTCCGTCCACTTTGGTCACAATCTGATACTTATTAGCATTCGACCCGCCTGTATCGGTATAGCAGGTCACATCGGCCAAATTACTCTTCACGGCCTTGCCATCGCGCAAGACATCGAATGTGGTGCGGTCCACATCCTCGGTGCCCAACAGGCGCCAGCTTATAAACTTGCCGGAAGAGGAAGCGGGCAAAGCCACTACACCACGTCCGAGCTTCTCCATCTGCGACTCAGGAGTCACTTGAGCCGAAGTTGTCAGAGAGGAAACAAAAGCCCCCAACAGACAAAATGCTTTTAAGTTCTTCATAACGGTATTGTATGGTTTAATGTTTTTTCTGTTATGTTTTTTATCTCATCTCAGTGCCTCTACCAACTCATCGGCCGTCAGCAGACGTTGTTCGCCGGAGGTCATGTTCTTCAGCATCACCTTTCCTTCGGCCATCTCGTTCTCACCCACAATGGCCACGAAGGGAACGGCTTTGGCATTGGCGTATGCCATCTGTTTCTTCATCTTGGCACTATCGGGGTAGATTTCGGCAGAGATACCGGCTTCGCGCAACTTGGCAAGCAAAGGCAAGCAGTAGGCCATCTCCTTGTCGCCGAAGTTGACGAAGAGCACACGGGTGCCCGTCACAGCCTCTTTCGGATAGAGGTCGAGCTGATTCAGTACATCAAAGATGCGGTCGGCGCCAAACGAGATGCCCACACCTGAAATACCGGGCAGACCGAAGATGCCGGTCAGGTTGTCATAACGTCCGCCACCTGTAATGCTCCCAATCTGTACATCAAGGGCTTTCACTTCAAAAATAGCACCCGTATAGTAGTTCAATCCACGAGCGAGAGTGAGGTCAAGCTCCACCTCGTTCTTCAATCCCAATGTGGCTAACGTGTTCAGGATAAATTCGCTCTCCTCCACACCCTTCAGGCCTATTTCACTGGCGGATAATTCATTCTTCAAAGTAGCCAACTTCTCGGCATTGGTACCACTGAGCAAGATGATGGGTTGCAGCTTGTCGATGGCTTCCTGAGAGATGCCCTTTGAAGCCAGTTCGGCATTGACGTTGTCAAGGCCAATCTTGTCCAACTTGTCGATAGCCACGGTGATATCTACAATCTTGTCGGCCTCGCCGATAATCTCGGCAATACCACTCAGAATTTTGCGGTTGTTAATCTTGATGCACACACGGATGCCAAAACGGGTGAAGACGGTGTCCACAATCTGCATCAACTCGACTTCATTGAGCAACGAGTCACTACCCACCACATCGGCATCGCACTGGTAAAACTCGCGATAGCGGCCTTTCTGTGGACGGTCGGCACGCCACACCGGTTGTATCTGATAACGCTTGAAGGGCAAAGCCAACTCCTCGCGATGCATCACCACATAGCGGGCAAAGGGTACCGTAAGGTCATAACGAAGCCCTTTCTCACAAAACTTTGAAGCCAACTTGGCCGCATTGCGGCTGAGCAGTTCCTCATCAGTCAACTCTTTGAAATAGTCTCCTGAATTCTGAATCTTAAAAAGGAGCTTGTCACCTTCCTCGCCATACTTACCCATCAGGGTGGACAAATTTTCCATGGCCGGAGTCTCAATCTGTTGGAAACCATAGAGGGCATACACCTCACGGATGGTGTTGAAAATATAGTTTCGCTTCGCCATCTCTACGGGCGAAAAGTCACGCGTACCTTTGGGAATACCGGGTTTTGCAGCCATTGTTCTTTTATCGTTAGTGTAGTTATTATTCAAAGAAACAAAAAAAGCACTACATTCAATATGCAGTGCTCCATTTCGTGGGCGTTGACGGATTCGAACCGCCGACCCTCTGCTTGTAAGGCAGATGCTCT
>CAZDAN010000159.1:0-5016 GCA_964503565.1 uncultured Bacteroides sp. | reverse complement strand
AACACCTTGTGCCATCATGGCCTTGGCCACTTTCATGAATCCGGCAATATTTGCGCCCTTGACATAGTTGATATAGCCATCCGACTCTGTACCATACTGTACACACTGCTGATGAATACCTTGCATGATGCTACGCAAACGTTCATCCACTTCACTGGCACTCCAACTGATGTGCATGGCATTCTGACTCATCTCCAATCCCGACGTAGCAACTCCACCTGCATTCACAGCTTTACCCGGTGCATACGTGATACGATTTTCGATAAAAGCATCAATGGCCTCAGGGGTACACCCCATATTTGATATTTCGCCTACACACGTTACGCCATTAGCAATCAACATGCGCGCATCTTCGCCATTCAACTCGTTTTGCGTAGCACAAGGTAACGCAATATCAACCTTCACCTCCCATGGACGACGATCAGGATAGAACGTGGCCGATGGATAACGCTCAGCATACGGTGCAACAATGTCCTCACCCGATGCACGGAGTTCCAACATGTAGTCAATCTTTTCTCCACTGATGCCTTCGGGGTCATATACATACCCGTCAGGTCCGCTAATGGTCACCACCTTCGCGCCCAGCTGTGTAGCTTTCGTCACGGCTCCCCAGGCAACATTGCCAAAGCCCGACACAGCCACTATTTTATCTTTTATATCAATCCCCTTAGTCTCCAACATATGGTGAACAAAGTAAAGTCCGCCAAATCCTGTAGCCTCGGGGCGTATGAGTGAACCTCCAAAATCCAATCCCTTACCGGTAAACGTCCCCGTAAATTCACGAGTCAGTTTCTTGTACATGCCGAACATGTAGCCCACCTCGCGGCCTCCTACACCAATATCTCCAGCCGGCACATCCATATCGGGACCCAAATGTCGCCATAACTCCAGCATAAAAGCCTGACAAAAACGCATTACCTCAGCATCGCTCTTACCTCGCGGTGAGAAATCCGAACCGCCTTTTCCTCCACCCATCGGCAAAGTGGTAAGTGCATTTTTGAACGTCTGCTCAAATCCCAGGAACTTCAAGATTGACAAATTGACAGATTTATGGAATCGGATACCACCTTTATAAGGTCCTATGGCATTATTGAATTGCACACGGTAACCAAGATTCACCTGCACTTTTCCTCTGTCATCCACCCAAGGCACCTTAAATGTGAAGATGCGGTCGGGTTCCACCAGTCGCTCAATCAGACTTGCTTTCTCAAACTCGGGATGTTGGTTGTAAACTTCCTCTATCGAATGAAGTACTTCCCTTACAGCTTGTAAATACTCGCTTTCTCCCGGATGCTTGGCCTCCAATGAGGTCATGATCTGCTGGATGTTCATAGCTTTAACATTAAGGTTTCATGATAAAATGTTATCATTTCACAGGCAAAGGTAGTGATTTTATCCGAACGAACAAATATTTTCGGCGTTTTTTTTGCCCCAAAGCAACATTTTGTAATCTTTCAAGACAAAAAAAAGCCTTTTTATCCTTTTCTTGTCCGGAAATCACGATTCCAACAACTGTTTCAAGAATGCATCCAGTTCCTCATCCAAGCCTTTCAGCAAACCATCACTCAGCAACATGGTATCATCGTCCACCAATAAGAGTTCAGAAACAGTCTCACGCTCGTCATCAACAAGCACAAATGAATAAGGTTTCACCAAAGGAAGACTCTCCAAGCCACCTTTTTCCTCTAACACCCCTATCACCTCCGACAATTGGCGGCTCACTTCAGCATAAAATGATTCGGGAATACAATCTCTCCATTCATTCACCACGGCATGTGCCAATTCATTGTCATCATCATCAAAGACAAACAACTCAGCCTCTCCCATACGGGGTTGCAAGTGAATATCGGTAATCACTGAAGAGTGTCCGTTGGCAGACAACTGTCCCAACGCTGTTTGCAAAGCGTTCAGGATGTTTAATCGGGATTGCTTTCCTAATTCCATGGTTGCTGTTTTTTGAAATGGTTCTTTTTCGCCCTCAAAAGTACAAAAAAAATCTATCGTGCAAACATTCTTTCTTAAAAATCATCAGAAAAGCGGTGCATTTGTCGCTTGATTCGCTCCAAATCGTGTCCACGACGCTCCAAATTCTTCAGATAATCGGAAATCAGCATGTGATCAAATGTGGGAGTCACTGGCTTTCCATCTTTCATTTTCTGTCCCTCTTCCGACAGTTTCAACGCCTCTTGAGCATACTTGAGCGCAGTACCGATGCTATCGTCTTTCATTTCGTGGTAAACTGCCATATTCAGATGAGCCTCCATCCGGCGGACACGGCGTCTGTGAGTCAATTGTTGACACCACAAAGAGGCTGCTCCATCCCAGTTTCCTTCACGTACATACACCGCCGCATCACGCTGCCCGATGTTGGCACCGGTATAAAAGGGAAATTCCTCCAATTTCCATTGAGGTACAATGATGGGTAAAGCCCATAATGCTGCCATACATACAGCCTGCGATTTCAGTTCCTGCCAATCTTCCCAATCAAAGGTATAGTGTTTTTGGATGGTCGCAATCGGCTCCGTACCTCCTTTCACATAACAAGCCATATCGGACCAGACTTGCCCTTTTACAAAAGGAGGGGTTATCCCATAAGGCATGAACGACACGTTTTCCACCGTCACCAACATATCCACTCCGAATGTTTTGCAAAGCATTTCCACAGCCGACGGACGTAATATTCCTTTCTTGTAATAAGAGTCAGCGGACAATACGCTATCGCTCACCACCACCTCGTCGAAGTATGCTGCATCAGCCAAATATTGTGCCAACGTGTCTGCCACTCCCTTTGAATCCAGCCAAAAGACAGGACTGGACTCAAATGATTGCTCATCCATCTTAGGCTGACAATTCAAAACAGCGACACGACGCACCTGGGAAGACAAATCCATCTGAGCAGGCACCAAGCGGTCTATACTTACCCATTTGACCGTACCGCACGATACAAAAGCCATCCATACGGCCGATATCACCATCCATAAATTTCGTTTCATACCTTAATTATATATATATATTAGATTAGGCACGGATTACACAGATTTCACGGGATTGCATTCAGACAAAAGAAAACAACTTTTGGCCTTATGTCTAAAAATGAAACCGTGTTTATCCGTGTAATCCGTGCCTAAGAACTATATCAACCTATTGTTTACAATCCCTTACCGTGGCAATGTTTGAACTTCTTGCCACTTCCGCAAGGACATGGGTCGTTACGGCCAACGGTGTTTTGTGCACGCACAGGTTCGCGCTTCACTTCGCGGGTATCGCGGGCTGCGGCCTGACGCTGATTCGGGTCAGTCAGGTCGGTCTTTGTCTCCTGATACTGCTGACGAGGGGGCGCCGGACGCTCGGGAGCGGCCTGCTGCACCTGCTCCGGTTCGCGCACAGGAATCTGGGCACGCATCAGGACGGATACCGTCTGGTCGTTAATCTTGCTCACCATGTTGTCGAATAGGGTCACCGACTCGAACTTGAAAATCAACAGCGGGTCTTTCTGTTCGTAGCTGGCATTCTGCACCGAGTGTTTCAGTTCATCCAGTTCGCGGAGGTTCTCCTTCCAAGCCTCGTCAATGGTGTGCAGCATAATGGCCTTTTGGAATTCCTTGACCACCTCCTTACACTCTGTCTCGTAGGCAGTCTTCAAGCTGACAGGTATCTGGTACAGACGCCGGCCGTCAGTGATAGGAATCAGGATATTCTCGTACATGTGACCATTCTCTTCATAGATTTTCTTGATGACGGGATAAGCCACACCGGCCAACTGGTCAGCACGACGCTTGAAGTTCTCCATGGCCTGTGCAAAGATTTTCTCGGCCAGGTCGGTCTTCTTGCCTTCGTTGAATTCCTTCTCGGTGAGCGGCAGTTCCATGGCCAATGTCTGGAGCACCTCCATCTTAGCACCTTCGTAGTCATGCTTCTCAACGGCATTGGCGCAGCGGTCCCACACCATGTTCACGATGTCCATACCAATACGCTCGCCCATCAAAGCGTGACGGCGTTTGTCATAGACCACAGTACGCTGCTTGTTCATCACATCATCGTACTCGAGCAGGCGTTTACGGCTTCCGAAGTGATTCTCTTCCACCTTCTTCTGAGCCTTTTCGATGGATTTGGAAATCATGCTGTGTTCGATAACCTCGCCCTCCTTGAATCCGAGTTTGTCCATGACGGAAGCGATACGGTCGGACGAGAAGAGGCGCATCAGGTCGTCCTCCAACGACACGAAGAAGACAGACGAACCGGGGTCGCCCTGACGTCCGGCACGACCACGCAACTGGCGGTCAACACGGCGGCTTTCGTGGCGTTCGGTACCGATGATGGCCAAACCACCGGCAGCTTTCACCTCGGGACTGAGCTTGATGTCGGTACCACGACCGGCCATGTTGGTGGCGATGGTCACGATACTCTTCTGTCCGGCGCGTGCCACAATGTCGGCCTCCTTCTGATGGAGTTTGGCGTTGAGGACGTTGTGCTCAATCTTGCGCATGGTCAGCATCTTGCTCAGCATTTCACTGATTTCCACAGAAGTGGTACCAACCAACACGGGACGACCGGCCTGCACCATCTTCTCCACCTCTTCGATGACAGCCTTGTACTTCTCGCGCTTGGTCTTATAGACACGGTCGTTCATGTCCACACGGGCAATGGGACGGTTAGTGGGAATGACCACCACATCCAACTTGTAGATGTCCCAGAACTCGCCCGCCTCAGTCTCGGCCGTACCGGTCATACCAGACAACTTGTGATACATGCGGAAATAGTTCTGCAATGTGATGGTGGCAAAGGTCTGTGTGGCAGCCTCCACCTTCACGCGCTCCTTGGCCTCGATGGCCTGGTGCAGACCGTCAGAGTAGCGGCGGCCTTCCATGATACGGCCTGTCTGCTCGTCCACAATCTTCACCTGTCCGTCCATTACGACATATTCTGTATCGCGTTCGAACATGGCATACGCCTTCAACAATTGGTTGATGGTGTGCACACGCTCGCTCTTCACAGCATAGTCGGCCAGCAAAGCAT
>CAZDAN010000158.1:0-5092 GCA_964503565.1 uncultured Bacteroides sp. | reverse complement strand
ATGAACAACGAAATGAAGGGGCAATTGAACCTTGCCATACAGATATTCAAGGACGAATATCCGAAGAAGTTCCTACACCAGCTCATCAGCAGCCAGTTGGACATGGACAGGCTCGACTACTTGCGACGCGACAGTTTCTACACAGGTGTAACGGAAGGAAACATCGGCTCGGCACGCATCATCAAGATGCTGAACGTGAAGGATGACCACTTGGTGGTCGATTCCAAAGGAATCTATTCGATTGAAAATTTTCTGATGGCCCGTCGATTGATGTATTGGCAAGTATATTTGCACAAGACATCCGTAGCCGCCGAGAAGATGTTGGTCAGTGCCCTGCTTCGGGCAAAGGAACTTGCCAGCAAAGGTGTTGAATTGTTTGCTTCGCCTGCTTTGCACTTTTTCTTATATAATGATGTTCAAGCACAAATTTTCAAAGAAAATCCGATTTGTTTAGAAAACTACATAAAACTCGACGACAATGACATTTGGACATCTTTGAAAATCTGGTGCGACCACCCTGACACCATCTTATCGACTTTAAGCCAAGGAATCATCAACCGGAGACTGTTCAAAGTGGAAGTCACCGAGAATCCCGTAAGCAAAGAACGTAAGAAAGAAATCCTCCAATCAATAAGCAACCAACTGAATATCACACAAAAGGAAGCAGAGTATTTTCTTTTTATCAATGCCATTGGAAAAGACATGTATAGCAAAGAAGATGATAGTATAGAAATCATGTACAAAGACGGAGAAACAAGAGACATTGCCTATGCCTCAGACATGCTCAACATCTCCACACTTTCAAAAAAAGTCAAGAAATATTACATATGCCGTTTACGCCTTCCGTAGGAAAAACATCATTTTAACAACAAATATTTGCTCATTTATACGGCAATTTGAAAAAAAAATGCTTATTTTGCACATGAATAGGGAAAGTCTTGATAAAAAGCCATAGGAAATTCCCTGAAAAAACGAATTTAACAATAAAAGAACAACTGAAAAAATGGAGTTCTCAGCCAAACAGATAGCCGAATACATCCAAGGTGTTGTCGTAGGCGACGAAAATGCAACGGTACAAACTTTTGCAAAAATTGAAGAAGGAATGCCTGGTGCCATCTCCTTTCTTGCAAATCCTAAGTACGCCCCTTACATCTATGAAACCCAATCAAGCATCGTATTGGTAAACAAAGACTTTGAGCCTGAAAGAGAAATCAAAGCAACGCTCATCAAAGTGGACAATGCATACGAAAGTGTGGCCAAGTTGCTCACACTTTACGAAATGAGTAAGCCCAAAAAGACGGGTATCGACCCCTTGGCATCTGTAGCTCACTCCGCCCAACTTGGAGAGGATGTTTACATTGCCCCCTATGCCGTTATCGGGGAAGGTGCCGTCATTGGAAACAATACACAGATTCATGCCAACACCGTTATCGGAGAGAATGTCAAGGTTGGAAACAATTGTATTGTCTATCCCAATGCGACCGTATATCATGAATGCCGAATCGGCAATAATGTGATTCTTCATGCGGGAAGTGTGATTGGTGCTGACGGATTCGGGCATGCTCCCACAGCCGACGGATATGAGAAGATTCCTCAAATCGGAATCGTAATCCTTGAAGATAACGTGGAAGTAGGCGCCAACACCTGTATTGACCGCGCCACCATGGGAGCCACCATCATCCGCAAAGGCGTGAAATTAGACAACCTTATCCAAGTAGCTCATAACGTGGAAGTAGGTGCCAACACCGTAATGGCCTCGCAATGCGGTATTGCCGGTAGCACCAAAGTGGGCGAATGGTGTATGTTCGGCGGACAAGTAGGTGTGGCCGGACACTCCAAAATTGGCGACCGATTGAACGTGGGTGCACAAACCGGCATCCCAGGTAACATGAAAGGCAACCAAACCGTAATGGGCTCACCCGCCATCGATGCCAAACTGTTTGCCCGCGCATCAGTCATCACCAAAAAATTGCCTGAAATGTACTCAACACTGAATGCGTTGCAGAAAGAAATCGAAGAATTGAAGAAACAATTGAATAAATAATATCCCCAAAAATATATGCTGAAACAAAAAACGCTCAAAGGCAGTTTCTCTCTTTGTGGAAAAGGCCTTCACACAGGATTAAGCCTGACCGTCACATTCAACCCCGCTCCTGACAATCACGGATATAAAATCCAACGAATCGATTTGGAAGGACAACCCATCATCGATGCGGTAGCCGAAAACGTGGGTAACACCACTCGTGGTACCGTGCTTTGCAAAGGAGACATCAAGGTGAGCACCATCGAACATGCCATGGCTGCCCTCTACGCAGCCGGTATCGACAACTGTCTCATCCAAGTAAATGGTCCTGAATTTCCTATCTTAGACGGTAGCGCCAAGTTTTATGTAGAAAACATCCAACGCGTAGGTATTGAAGAACAAAGTGCCGTGAAGGACTACTACATCATCAAGTCGAAAATCGAATACAAAGATGAAGAAACCGGTTCTTCCATCATGATTCTTCCCGACGAAAACTTTAGCGTAAATGTGTTAATCTCGTATGATTCACAAGTTCTCTTCAACCAGTTTGCCACGTTGGACAACATGGAGAACTTTGCTACCGAGATCGCTTCGAGCCGCACATTCGTCTTCGTACGCGAAATCGAGCCTCTGTTGAATGCTGGTTTGGTTAAAGGTGGCGACTTGGATAATGCCATCGTCATCTACGAACGTCAAATGGATCAGGAGCGTTTCGACAAGTTGGCCGATGTCATGGGAGTGCCTCACATGGATGCCAGCAAACTTGGCTACATCAACCACATACCTTTAGTGCATTCCAACGAGCCTGCCCGACACAAACTGCTCGACATCATCGGCGATTTGGCACTCATTGGCAAACCCATCAGAGGACGCATCATTGCCACACGGCCGGGACACACGGTGAACAACAAGTTTGCACGCCTCATCCGCAAGGAAATCAAGTTGCACGACGTACAAGCCCCCATCTACAATCCCAACGAAGCGCCTATCATGGATGTGAACCGCATCCGCGAATTGCTCCCCCACCGTTATCCCTTCCAGTTGGTGGACAAGATTATCGAAATCGGAGCTAACTACATCGTAGGAGTGAAGAATGTCACCTCCAACGAACCGTTCTTCCAAGGCCACTTCCCACAAGAGCCCGTCATGCCTGGTGTATTGCAAGTGGAAGCCATGGCACAAGTCGGTGGTTTGCTCGTTTTGAACTCAGTAGAAGAACCCGATCGCTGGAGTACCTACTTCATGAAAATTGACGGTGTAAAGTTCCGCCAGAAAGTTGTACCCGGCGACACACTCATCTTCCGTGTAGAGATGACGGCTCCTTTGCGTCGCGGCATCTCCACCATGAAAGGATATGTATTCGTAGGCGAAAAGATTGTTTGCGAAGCCGAGTTCATGGCACAGATAATAAAGAACAAATAAGTTTACAGCTAAAAACCAAAAAACATGATAAGTCCATTAGCTTATATCGACCCCGAAGCCAAAATTGGAAACAATGTAGAGATTGGACCATTCTGCTTCATCGACAAGAATGTGGTTATCGGCGACAACAACATCATCATGGCCAATGTGAATATCCTCTATGGTGCACGCATCGGAAACGGAAACCGCATTTTTCCCGGTGCTGTCATCGGAGCAATTCCCCAAGACTTGAAATTCCGTGGTGAAGAGACAACCGCCGAAGTGGGCGACAACAACACCATCCGTGAAAATGTGACCATCAACCGTGGTACGGCAGCCAAGAATAAAACCGTCGTAGGCAATAACAATCTGCTGATGGAAGGCGTACATGTGGCGCACGATGCAGTAGTAGGCAGTAACTGTATCATCGGGAACGGCACCAAGATGGCCGGTGAAATCGTTATTGACGACAACTCCATCATCAGTGCCAACGTCCTCATGCACCAATTCTGTCGCGTGGGTGGATATGGAATGATTCAAGGAGGCACCCGATTCAGCAAGGATGTACCTCCATACATCATTGCGGCCCGCGAACCGGTTGCTTACAGTGGCATCAACCTCATCGGCTTGCGACGTCGAGGATTCAGCAACGAACTGATTGAAAACATCCACAATGCCTACCGCCTTATCTACAACAGCGGTTTGAACGTAAGCGAAGCCTTGGAGCGTATCAAAGCAGAGATTCCCATGAGTCCCGAAATCGAGTACATCGTATCATTCATCGAAAGTTCATCACGCGGAATCATCCGATAACACCTTAATATATTATGGTATACAGATTCACCATCATCTCTGACGAAAGCGATGATTTCCGCAGAGAAATCAAGATAGATTCGGAAGCTACTTTCCACGAATTGCATAAGACAATACTGGAGTCATGCGAATATTCCGACGACCAGATGACCTCATTCTTCATCTGTGACGAAGGATGGGCCAAGGAGCAGGAAATCACCCTCGAAGACATGGGAAGCAGTTCGGAAGAGGACAGCTACATCATGCGTAAGACTCAGTTAGGAGAGTTACTTGAAGACGAGAAACAGCATCTTCTGTACGTATTCGACCCATTGGCCGACCGCGTGTTTTTCATCGAACTCTCCGAAATCCTCTACGGCCAAGATTTGGACAGAGCCATTTGCACCAAGAAACAAGGCACCGCTCCCCAACAGACCATCGATTTTGATGAACTGATGGCCAAAGACACCTCCATCGACTTGGGCGAAAACTTCTATGGCGACGAGGATTTTGACATGGACGAGTTCGATCCCGATGGATTCAGTATGGGCGATGTCGCTTCGCTCGACGAGAATATTCCCTACGAATAAATGTTATATTTAGGCGCGGATTACACGGATTGCATGGTTTTATAGCCTTGTATCTTCCTTGTAATCCGCGCCTATTCTTTTTTTTAGAATGAAAACCCTCTTTGTTTTGATTGGCCCTACGGGCGTAGGAAAAACCGAACTTAGCCTCAGCATTGCCGAAAGGCTGAAATGCGACATCGTGTCCGCTGACTCGCGACAGATGTATGCCGACTTGAAGATTGGTACAGCTTCGCCCACACCCGAACAAATGGCTCGTGTAAAGCATCATTTTGTGGGCCATTTGGCA
>CAZDAN010000157.1:0-5114 GCA_964503565.1 uncultured Bacteroides sp. | reverse complement strand
ACGCTTGAAGCGGATGTGATTGAATCTTGATTAGCGCTTCTTGCCAATCGGAGGACTCTGCTGATTAGATGTAATATGGAGTTGGTTAGTAGATGGTGAAATAGAAAAGGGAAAAGCGTGAAGGCTTTTCCCTTATGGATTTTGTTTGTGTGTGAGTCTGATTATTCTTTCTCTTTTAGAGGATTCCATCCTTGAGCTTTTAGTTCAAATTCTTGGCCATCGCGGGTGATAAGGCCACAACCGAGTTCTTCTTTGGTGATGTGACCGATGAGTTTTACGCCTTCTATTTGGGTAATTTTCTCGTGATCGGCGATGGGTACGGTGAAGAGCAACTCATAGTCTTCCCCTCCGTTGAGGGCGCATGTGGTGACGTTCATATTCAATTCTTCGGCCATGACGGCGGTCTGGTAGTCGATGGGCAGATGCTCTTCGTAGATGCGGCAACCCACGTGGCTCTGTGTACAGATGTGCATTAGTTCGCTGGAAAGTCCGTCGCTGATGTCTATCATAGCGGTGGGTTTTACGCCTGCTTCGGCCAACCGTTGGATGATGTCGCGTCGGGCTTCGGGTTTCAGTTGGCGCTCCAACAGATATTCCTTGCCGGCAAAATCGGGTTGTACTTCTTTTTGTCCTTTGAATACGGCCTTTTCGCGCTCAAGCAACTGGAGGCCCATGTAAGCGGCACCCAAATCGCCGGTGACGCATACGAGGTTTGTCTCTTTGGCTCCGTTGCGATAAACAATGTCTTCTTTGCGGGCTTCGCCGATGCAAGTGATGCTGATGGCCAAGCCGGTGAGACTGGAGGTTGTGTCGCCTCCCACGATATCTACTCCGTGTTGTTCGCACGCCAGACGGATACCGTCGTAGAGGTATTCGATGTCTTCGATGCAGAATCGCTTGCTCAAAGCCAATGATACGGTGAGTTGGCGTGGAGTGCCGTTCATGGCATAGATGTCGCTCAGGTTCACCATGGCGGCTTTGTAACCCAGGTGTTTCAAGGGTACATAGGTGAGGTCAAAGTGTACGCCTTCCATCAACATGTCGGTGGTGACAAGAATTTCACGGTCGGCAGGGTAGGAGAGGATGGCGCAATCATCGCCTATGCCGTAGTGAGTGGAGGGGTTGGTCGCTTTGATGTTGTCCGTCAGTCGGTGGATGAGTCCAAATTCGCCAAGGGTGGCTATTTCTGTTCTTTGTTGTTCGTTCATAAATAAGTCAATTTGCGATCAATTCTTTCATGATTTCTGTCATTCGTGGTTGGGCGGCATCGGCGGCTTGTTGTACCTCTTCGTGGGTTACTTCCACGATTTTTCCTTCTACACCCAGGTCGGTGATGACGGAGATTCCAAATACACGGATGCCGCAATGATTGGCCACGATGACCTCGGGTACGGTGGACATGCCTACAGCATCTGCTCCCCAGCGGGCAAACATACGGTATTCGGCCGGAGTTTCGTAGGTGGGTCCTTGTGTACCTATATATATACCTTCGCGTACGGTGATTCCTTTTCGGGCGGCAATTTCCTTGGCGCGGGCGATGAGGGTGTGGTCATACGCTTCGCTCATGTCGGGGAAGCGGGGACCATAGCTGATGTTTTTGCCGCGCAGGGGGTGCTCGGGAAAGAAGTTGATGTGATCGGTGATTATCATCAGATCGCCAATTTCGAAGGAGGGATTGGTGCCTCCCGCCGCATTGGATACGAAGAGTGTCTTGATGCCTAACTCGCGCATGACTCTTATGGGGAAGGTGACTTCCTTCATGGAGTAACCCTCGTAGTAGTGGAAACGGCCTTGCATGGCCATAACTTTCTTTCCGCCCAGGTGGCCGAATATTAACCGGCCAGAGTGTCCTTCGACAGTTGATACAGGAAAGTGGGGGATGTCTTTGTAATCGATTTCGTGAGTGTCTGTAAGTTCATCTGCCAATTTTCCCAATCCGCTTCCCAGTATGATTGCTGTTTCAGGTATGTTGTGTATCTGTGACTTTATGTAGGATGCTGTTTCTTGAATTTGCTCTAACATAACCGATGATGTTTTCGTTGAATGATTCTTGTTGGTTTTGCAATATCTCAATTTCCACGGGCAGGACATAGATGTTTTTCTTCAGTTCATCATCCATTTGCGGATGTCCGAGAAGCCGGGCTGAATCTTTTTCTGTGGTGATAATGAGCTTTTTGCCTTCTCCCATTTGTTCGTAAGCCTGTTTGATGGAGGCGATGTCCTTGACGCTGAACGAATGGTGGTCAGGAAAGGATAGTGTCTTGATTTGATTGGTATATTTTCCCAAATCAAGTGTCAATTGTTCTGGTGAGGCAATGCCCGTAAGAAGCAATACTTTTTCATCCTTTTCCAGTGATTCAAGGGGGCGCTCCTTTAATCCGCATCCTTGGTACAGAGGGGTCAGATTTCCGTAAACGAGGGTCGAGAAGAACAGCTTTTGATAGGGATAAAGGTCTATCTGTTTGCTGATGATTCGGTAATCCATCGGTTTGATGTCACGCGGGCATTTGGTGATGATTACGATATTGGCCCGTTCCTTTCCTCTTTCCGGTTCGCGCAAGCGACCGGCGGGCAAGAGGGCATCTTCGCCTATCATGCGGTGGTAATCTACGAGCAGAATGTTGATTCCTGGTTTCACGTAGCGGTGTTGGTAGGCATCATCCAAAAGGATTACTTCCACTTCGGGAGATACGTTAGGAGCACACAATTGCTCGATTCCATTCCGGCGGTCGGCATCTACGGCTATATGTGCATGTGGAAACTTCAGTTTCATTTGGTAAGGCTCGTCACCGATGAGGTGCATCGGAGTTTCGGGTGTAGCCAATACAAAACCTTTTGATTTACGTTTGTAGCCACGGCTGAGTACGGCCACTTGAAATTCTTTCTGTAATAACTTTATCAGATATTCGGTGTGTGGTGTCTTTCCTGTACCGCCTACGGTGATGTTGCCGATACAGATAATCGGTACATCAAAACTCTGCGAGGGGAGCAACCTCCAATCGAACAGCTGGTTACGCAAGTTTACCCCCATCCCGTAAAGGAACGAGAAGGGGTAAAGCCATTTGTGTATTTTGATAAAGTCGCCTTCCATGTGAATGGGGTATTAGATGTGTGGATAAAACCCCATGTGAGCTTGTATGGGGTTGGCGTGTTGCAGGCGTTTTATTATGTTCAGATAATCATAGTATTCGCCGGTTGCCTTTTTCAGTTGGTTGCTGATATAGTTGTCCTTTCCCTTCAATAAAATGCTGGTAAAGGGATCCTCCTCTTTCGGATAATACGATATGGCATATTCCTCCAATCCGGCTTTTTCAGAGGCTGCTTTGATGGCATCTTCAATGCCTCCTAATTGGTCAACCAAGCCTAATTCTTTAGCTATAGCACCTGTCCACACGCGGCCTTCTGCCACTTGGCGGATTGCTTCCTCGCTCATGCCTCGTCCGTCGGCACAACGTTTTACAAAGAGGGCGTATCCTCGTTCAACATTCTTCTGAATCATCGCTTTTTCCACGTCGCTCAAGGGACGGATGGGGAAGTTCAAGTCGCTATGCTGATTGGTCTTTACAACATCGAAATCCAATCCCAGTTTGTCCGAAAGGAATCCTTCAACGTTGGGCAGAAGACCGAATATACCAATAGAACCTGTCAGTGTGGTGGCCTCGGCGAAGATGCTGTCTGCGGCACATGAGATATAATAACCACCCGAAGCAGCAAGGTCGCCCATCGACACGATGACAGGTTTCTTTGCTTTCATCTTCACCACTTCGTTCCAAATTTGTTCAGAAGCAAAAGCGCTTCCTCCTGGAGAATTTACGCGCAACACTACGGCTTTCACATCATCGTCGTTGCACAGACGGTTGAGTTCCTTGATAGTTTTGTTCCCGTCAATGCCTTCCGTCATTCCCGGGGTCGTAGCCATGGCATTGTCCGTGATTTCTCCTACTGCGTAATAGACGGCGATGGTGCCATCCTTCTTATTTTGGGTTGAGTTGGCAGATTTAATGCCTGCCACTTCGCTGATTCCCAATGCGCTCAGCTCTTTGTCCGAGTCCAAGCCAATCAATTGCTTCAGGTAAGTTCTTGCTCCGTCCTTATATACCAGTGTGTCGGCCAAGCCTGCGTTGACAAACTCTTCGGCAGGACTCATGGTGAGCATACGATTGGCGTAGTCGTTCAGTGTTGCCACGTCCAAGTTGCGTGATTCGGACACATCTTTTGTGATTTGATTCCAGATAGAACTCAGATAAGCACTTGTTTGTTCGCGGCTGGCTTCGCTCATCTCGGTATTGATGAACGGTTCTACGGCCGACTTATATGTCCCTACCTTGAATATTTGGACATCGATGCCTATCTTGTCCAATAATCTTTTGAAGAATACTGGGCTTTCGCTCAATCCCGTCCAATCGATGATACCTTGCGGATTCAGCATCACCCTGTCGGCGACGCTGCACACATAGTATTCGTCCTGGGTATAGTTGTCGCCATAGGCCACCACGGGCTTCCCGCTCTCTTTGAAGTCAATCAATGCTCGTCGAATTTCTTCCAAAGTGGCGTTGGGGTATTCGATGTAGTGTCCGGCTTCCAAATAAATGCCACAAATGTTCTCATGTTCTTTAGCTTTCTTGATGGCACTTACAATTTCGTTCAATCCAATGCTGGCATATTCTTCTCCCATAAACATCGTCAAAGGGTCTTTAACCGCTCGTTCTTCTATGGGTTTGTTCAGCTTCAGAGTAAGCACTGTGTTAGGTTGCACTTGAACAGTTTGCTCCGACGATGCGGCAGCAATACCTATTAAAGTGATGATACTCAGTGTAAAAAGAATGCTTCCCGTCAGTATGATACCAGTGACGGTGGCCAATGTAAATTTAAGAAAATCTCTCATTCCGATGAATAAATTAGTGTATAATTCTGCAAAGATAAATGATATTTTTCGGTTTTTCTCTCATTATTGGTTAATAAATGATAAATGTTTGATGCTATTTCTTCTTTTTTTCTTTCTGTTCCTTAGTTATTCTCCTTTCTTTCCTTTCATCTTATAGTTTCCTTCCGTTCGATATTTTCCCCCTACCTTTAAAATCTTTTTCCCCCGTTGGGGATAAAAATCTCCCTGA
>CAZDAN010000156.1:0-5188 GCA_964503565.1 uncultured Bacteroides sp. | reverse complement strand
ACATAGGGCAGATGGCGTTGGTTCGCTGTCTGCTCACTAAACTCCCAAGCCGGGCCCGTCCCTCCGCATTTGCAATGCGGAGGTTTTGAACCGCGCGTTTGTAACGCGCATCATGGCACATATGAAGCGCATCGCAGATGCTTATACTTATGACTTCCGCGTTGCAAACGCGTAAGGAGGAGGAGTGGGACCACCGCCCCGAAGAAGAATGGGCGTGCGGTGGAGGAGTTCGGACATGGCAAACGGATGAACGGAAAAATGCGACTGGCTTTCTCGAAAAAGCCAGTCGCATTTTTGTTTTTGCAAGCTGCATTTTTGAAAAAGCCAGTCGCATTTCTTTTCCTTGTGGCTCTCTTTACGCTTACCAATCCGAACCCAAGTAGTCGGTGATGCTTCCGCTGAGTTGGAGCAGGGAGATTTCGCACATCTTGGTGTCGTACTCGGCAGAGAGGATGCGCTCTTCGGCATCCAGAAGGCTCTTTTGTGCTTCGCGCATCTCGATACCCGAGAGGTCGCCAAGCAGGTAGCGGTCGCGGGCAATCTCGTAGTTGTCGCGTGCGGCTATCAGGTTGTCGCGCTCCAGTTGCAGCAGGTCGATGTTGTTTTGGTAGGCTTGCCACAGGTTCATCAGGTCGGCACGCAGGCTTTGCTCCAGCTCTTCGCGCTCAAGACGGGCATTCTCTACGGCCAGTCGGGCATTGCGGCTTTCGCGTCGCTTGTTGCCGTTGAACAGGTTGATGCCCACGGTGACGCCGAAGCTCAGCCCCAGATTGTCGCGGCTGATGTTGCTTCCCAGTTCGTATTTGTTGTGGGTATATCCGTAGTTGGCATTGGCCTTCACGTAGGGATAGTTGCGGCTCAACACGGCTTTTTGGTCCAGCTTGGCCAGGGTTTGGTCCTGCTCGGCTTTCAGCAGCGAGGCGTTGGTGCGCAGGGTGTTGTTCCACAATTGTTCGAAGCGTAGCATGGTGTTGGGGATGATGAGCGTGTCCTTCACGATGACGGGACCATTCATGTCGCGCACGGCCATCAGTTGGTTCAGACGGATGCGTGAGGTGTGGAGCAATTCCTGTTGCTTGATGAAGGATGCTTGGTCGGCATTGAAGTCAACACGGGCCTGCTGGAGGTCGAGGCGTGAAAAACTGCCGATGTTGTATCGGGCCTCCACGATGCGCAGGCGTTCCTGGGATAGCGATACGGCGTAGCGCAGGTTCTTCAGACGGATTTTCTGTTGCACAAAGTTGTAGTACTCAGCCGAGAGGGTGGCAATGAAGTCCTCGATGGCGATGCGTGTCTGTGTTTCGCCCTGTCGCTCCAGTTCTTTCAGCTTCTGATAGTTGGCCTGTATGCCCAATCCGTCGAAGAGGGTCCAGTTGAGTGACAGGCCAGCGTTGAACGTCTGGTCGAAGGCCCCGTTTTCGCTCACTGTTTCGCCCGTAGAGCGCAGTTTGGTGTCGGTGTCGTCGAGCGAGCCGCTGTATCCGGCGCTCAAGTCCAAGGTGGGCAGGTAGCCGGCGTTGGCGATGGTGGCATTGTTGTGGGCGGCTTGCTCCTGATTACGCACAATGCGCAACGAGTAATTGTTCTGCAGTCCCTCTTCAAGGCACGCTTCCAGGGTGTAGATGTGTTGTGCCTGCATGGAGGTGACACCGGCCAGTGCCACGCCCAAGCAGATATGTCGGATGATATGTTTCATTTCTTTTTTTTTATTAGGTTGTCTGAGGAGTCGGAGATTGTGGGGGTCAGCTCTTCTTTGACCGGTCGGTAGATATATAAAGGTATATGGCCGGCACCACGAACAGGGTGAGGATGGTGGACACCAACATGCCGCCCACGACGGCCACGCCCATGGCGATGCGTCCGTTGGCACCTTCGCCCGTGGCATACACCAGCGGCACCAGGCCGAGGATGGTGGAGACGCTGGTCATCAGGATGGGGCGCAAGCGCTGGATGGAGGCCATGCGGATGGCATCGAAGCGGCTCTCTCCACTCTCCTGCCGTTGGTTGGCAAACTCCACGATGAGGATTCCGTTCTTGGCCACCAGACCGATGAGCATGATGATGCCAATCTGGCTGTAGATGTTCATTGTCTGTCCGTCAATCGCCATGAAAATGAGTGCTCCGGCTACGGCCAACGGCACGGTGAACATGATGATGAGCGGGTCTTTGAAACTCTCGAACTGGGCGGCCAGAATCAGGTAGATGAGTACCAAGGCCAGAATGAAGGCAAACATCAGGCTGGATGAGCTTTCGCGATACTCTTTCGAGTCGCCAGCCAAGGCTGTGCGGAAGGTGTCGTCCAACACGTCGGCTGCAATCTTGTCCATCTCGTCCAAGCCGTCGCCGATGGTCTTTCCGTCAGCCAATCCGGCCGACACGGTGGCCGAAGCAAAGCGGTTGTAGCGGTAGAGTTTCGGCGGGGCAATGCCCTCTTCCAGGTCGATGAGGTTGTCCATCTGTATCATTTCCCCCTTGTCGCTGCGCACATAGATGGATTTCAGGTCAACGGGCTTGTTGCGTTGTTGGCGGTTGATTTCGCCCACAATTTCGTATTGTTTTCCGTTCATGTAGAAGTATCCCATGCGCTGGTCGGCCAGTCCGTATTGCAGGGTCTGGGCGATGTTCTTGGTGCTTACGCCCATCACGCTGGCTTTGTCGCGATTGATGTTGATGCGCGCCTCGGGTTTGCTGAACTTCAAATCCACGTCCGCCATCTGGAAGACCGGACTGTCGTACACGCGTTCCATAAACTTGGGCAGGACTTCTTCCAGTTTCTCGATGTTGGTGGCCTGCAATACATACTGCACCGGCATACCGGCGCGGCGTCCGCCGAAGGTCGATTGTTGTTGCACAAAGGCACGGGCTTTGGTCTTTGTACGCACGGCGGCAGATATCTTTTCGGCCAGCTCCATCTGGGTGTAGTCGCGGTCGCGGATGTCGCTCAGCGTAAGGCGCACGTTGCCCGAACCGCTGGACACGCGGGCCGTGACGGCGGGCACATCGTCGGCCAGTGAGTCCACCAAAGCATTGATGTCCTCGGTGTAGTCGCGGATGAATTCATATGTGATTCCCTCGGGACCACGGGTGTTGATGCTGATTTGTGAACGGTCTTCAAGCGGAGCCATTTCCGACGGCACGGTATTCCATAACCAACCGATGACTCCGATGGTGACGACGAAGATGATGACAGAAATCCACCGATGCTGCAGGAAGAAGTCCAGGCCGCGGGCATAGACGTTGTTCAGTCCCTCGAAGAACGGCTCTGTCTTGCGGTAGAACCAGTTCTGCTGCTCGCGCTTCTTCAGCAACTTGGTGGCCAGCATGGGGGTGAAGGTCAGGGCGGCGAACGATGAGATGATGACCGCGCCCGACACCACGAAGCTGAACTCGCGGAAGAGGCGGCCCGTCATTCCCTCCATGAAGACGATGGGGAAGAACACCGCCACCAGTGTTACTGTAGTGGAGATGACGGCAAAGAAGATTTCCTTCGACCCCTCGATGCCCGCCTCTGTGGGATTCATGCCCCGCTCGATGCGGATGTAGATGTTCTCCGTCATCACGATGGCGTCGTCCACCACCAGACCTACCGCCAGCACCACCGCCAGCATGGAGAGTACATTGATGGAGAAGCCGCAGATGTACATGATGAAGAACGAGCCGATGAGCGACACGGGTATCACGATGCAAGGAACCAGTGTGACGCGCCAGTCGCGCAGGAACAGGAAGATGATGACCATTACCAGCAGGAAGGCCACGTACACCGTCTCTTCCACTTCGGCGATGGAGGCGCGGATGAACTTCGTATTGTCGAATCCGTAGGTGTATTTCACATCCTCGGGCAGGTCTTTTTCCATTATCTTCATGCGCTCATAGACGGCGTCGGCAATCTCGATGTGGTTGGCGCCCGGCTGGGGGATGACCACAACGCCCACCATGGGGACGCCGTTCATCTTCATGTAGCTCTTGATGTCGCGGGCCTCCACTTCGGCACGCCCGATGTCGCTGAAGCGGATGATGCGTCCCTGGTCTTCTTTGATGATGAGGTCGTTGAACTCCTGGGCCGTGTGCATCAGGCCCAACGTGCGGATGCTAAGCTCGGTGGTGTTTCCCTCGATGCTGCCCGAGGGAAGCTCCACGTTCTCCATATCCACGGCGTTCTTCACGTCCATGGGGGTGACACCGTAGCCCGACATCTTGATGGGGTCGAGCCACAGGCGCATGGAGTATCTCTTTTCTCCCCAGATGCTCACGCTGCTGACGTCGGGGATGGTTTGCAATTGCTCCTTCACCGTGAGGTCGGCAATTTCGCTGATTTCCAACAAGGAGCGCTTGTCGCTCTGGATGGCCACCATCAGGATGGGCGTGGCGTCGGCATCGGCCTTTGAAACGGTGGGAGGGTCGCAGTCTCGGGGGAGGAAGCGTTGGGCACGCGACACCTTGTCGCGCACGTCGTTGGCTGCCGTCTCCAGGTCGACCGACAGTTCAAACTCCACGGTGATGCGGCTGCTTCCCTGGCTGCTGACACTCGTCAGCGAGCGGATGCCGGGGATTCCGTTGATGTTTTGCTCCAGGGGTTCGGTAATCTGGTTTTCAATCACGTCGGCATTGGCTCCCGGATAGGAACAGCTTACCGAGATGATGGGGTTGTCAACCGACGGATATTCGCGCACACCCAATGTGTTGTAGCCGATGAGGCCGAACAAGAGGATAATCAGCGTCATCACGGTGGAGAGCACCGGGCGGCGTATGCTAAGTTCTGAAATATTCATGTTTGAATTATAAATGATGAATTATAAATGATGAATCCGAGTGTCCGACAGCCGGTCGCTGATCACTGTTTCACCTCGTCCAGTGTCACGGCCAGTCCGGTGCGCAGCTGCATGGTGCCCGATGTGATGATGGTGTCGCCGTAGTTGAGGCCCTGCACCACTTGCACGCGGGCTTCGTTGCGTATGCCTTTGGTGATGGCTGTGGGTTGTGCTTTGCCATTCTTGTAGAGGAACACCTTGTCCACGCCCATTTCCGGCACGATGGATTCGGTGGGGATGGCAATGGCTTCGGGGATTTCCAGTGTCTTCAAGTGGATGTTGGTGAATCGGCCGGGGAAGAGCTTCCCGTCGGCGTTGGGATAAAGGGCACGCACGGGGAAGGTGTGTGTCGTCTGGTCCACCTTTGATTCGGTGGCGTA
>CAZDAN010000155.1:0-5260 GCA_964503565.1 uncultured Bacteroides sp. | reverse complement strand
GAAGCTATGATTCAGAACATTGCCAAGGGTCGTCTGGGCAAGTTCTTGAAGGAGGTTTGCTTGCTGAACCAGGAGGACATCATGGATGGCAAGAAGACCGTACGCGAGGTATTGAAGGAAACCGACCCCGAGTTGAAGGTGGTTGCTTTCAAGCGCTTCACATTGCGTGCTGAATAATTCAGAGGCCAAAAATAAAGAAAGGGCTGTGCCACACGAAAGTGTATGGCACAGCCCTTTTCTTTTATAATTACTACCGTCCTTTATACAAAAAGTAAAATAAATGGCTGATTCATGAATTTTATTTACTTAATTTGTTTACCTTTGCAGGCAGAACAGTTGATAAAGGAAGTAAACCATGAAAAAAGCTATCTTTCAATCAGGCAATCACTGTTCGCACAGAGTAAGGAAAAACTATAAAACAAGACGATTATGAGAAGAATAACAAGCATGATTGCCCCCCTGCTGATAGGTGGACTGGTATGCAGTTGCTCGGTGTTGAAGGGCAATAAAACGGCCGACGTGGAAACGGCTTCGGCCATGGTTGCAAAGAATGACACGGTACAGGCCATACAAGCAGAAAATTCCCCAATGGCAGAAGCCGCATCACCCACCAAACAACAGCAAGCCGTAGTGGGTTACAACGATGAAGTACAAGGCAACCTCGAAGGGGGAACCTACGTTCGTCGGGTGCTCTATCGCGAGAGCGAGGTCAATCCCAAGCCCCAGTTCCATGGGGGCGATGCAGCCTATAAGAAGTACCTTGCACAGAATGTGAAATACCCCGCCGAAGCGATGAAAAAACGCATTCAAGGTTCTGTCCGCATCGGCTTCACCGTGAACCCCGACGGCTCCATTGTCAATGCCAAGGTGGAGCGCAAGGTTCACAGCCTGCTCGACAACGAAGCTCTTCGCGTAGTGAAGTCCATGCCCAAGTGGATTCCCGGCCGCATTGATGGGAACCCCGTCCCCGTAAAGATGTACATCCCCGTCAACTTCCGTCTGAAGACAGTGAAAAAGTAAACTTACGCCCCACGCTCTCAAGTGTGGCAAGATTTCCATGTATTTCCAACAAAACTACAAATAAATGAAAAGGATCCTGAATCTATGCCTTCTCTGCATGGCACTTATGTGGGGAGGAGAAGCTGTGAAAGCACAAGTATCATTCGGCCAGGCCGAAAAGTTCAACGACAACTGGCGCTTTATCCTGGAGGACGAAGCAAAGGCCGCCAATCCTGCGTTCGACGACAGTAAATGGCGAAGCCTCGACTTGCCGCATGACTGGAGCATCGAAGGACAGATGTCGCCCACACTGGCCAGTTGCACGGGCTATCTGCCAGGTGGCATCGGTTGGTATCGCAAGACCTTTGAGGTGAATGAATTGGACAAGCACCACTACATTTACTTCGAAGGCGTATATAATCGTAGCGAGGTTTATTTGAACGGCGAGTTGCTGGGCAAGCGCCCCAACGGCTACATCTCCTTCATGTACAATCTGACACCCCACCTGAAAGAGGGAAAGAACGTGTTAGCCGTACGGGTTGACCACAGTCGTTATGCCGACAGCCGTTGGTACACAGGCTCAGGCATCTACCGCGATGTGTGGATGGTAAAGGCCGGCGACATCCACTTTGCCCAGTGGGGCATAGGATGGCAGGCGTCAAAGATTAGCAACAGCCAAGCCACGGTACAAGTGGACATGGAAGTGGTGAATGAGCAACAAATCAAGAGCGATGAGCAACAAGTGACAAGCTACAAACTGCGTGCCACCTTATACAATGCAGAAGGCAAGCAGGTCGCCACCGGGAGCAAACAAGTCGAGAATCAGACGAATGCCCCCGTCAAAGAGACCATCAACCTGAAAGTGAAGAATCCCAAGCGTTGGGATTTGAATTCACCCTACTTATATACCCTGAAGACCGAGATAGTTGCCGACGGTAAGGTGACAGACAGTTCGACTTGCCGCGTAGGATTGCGCACGTTACAGTTCGATGCCAACAAGGGGTTCGCTCTTAATGGCCGTTGGATGAAGGTGAAGGGAGTTTGTCTGCATCACGATGCCGGCGTATTGGGCAGTGTGGTACCACGCGACGTGTGGGAGCGCCGTCTGCGCAACCTGAAGGAGATGGGAGCCAATGCCATCCGCATGAGCCACAATCCGCAAGCCCCCGATGTGTACGATTTGTGCGACGAATTGGGTCTGTTGGTAATGGACGAGGCCAGCGACGAATGGGAATTCCCCAAGCGCAAGTGGATGCAGGGATGGAACGTGAGTACTCCCAGTTTCGATGGCACCTTCGACTTCTTTGAAGAGTGGATAGAGCAGGATGTGACCGACATGGTGCGCCGCGACCGCAACCATCCCTGTATATTCCTGTGGAGTATAGGCAATGAGGTGGATTATCCCAACGATCCTTATTCACATCCCGTGTTGGACGGAACCACCATCAACCAACCCATGTTCGGAGGCTACAAACCCGATGCACCCAACGCCATGCGAATTGGAGAGATTGCCAAGCGATTGGCGGCTCGTGTGCGTAGCATCGACACCAGCCGCCCCGTAACGGGAGCTTTGGCCGGTGTGGTAATGTCGAACCAAACAGCTTACCCCGGCGCCATTGATGTGGTGGGTTACAACTACACCGAAAACCGCTACGACGAAGACCACACGACCTATCCCGACCGCATCATCTATGGCAGCGAAACACATTCATCCTACGAAGCCTGGAAGGCCGTGCGCGATCGGGAGCATATCTTCGGACAATTCATTTGGACCGGCACCGACTATTTGGGCGAATCAGGCCGTTGGCCTTCACGCGGACTGCACACAGGACTGCTGGACTTTGGCAGCTTCAAGAAACCACGCGGATGGTTCCGTGCTTCGTTATGGAGCGAAAAGCCCGTGACCTATATCGGAACTTACGCCACACGCCGGGCAGGAAACGGACGCCGGGCAGGAGGCAACCATCTTTCAATGGATGCCACCGATTTGTGGAACTATCGCGAAGGACAGACTATCCGTGTCGTATGTTACACCAACTCGCCCCAAGCCCGTCTTTTGCTCAATGGCGAAGTGGTGGGTGAGATGAAGCCCTACGACGATGCTACGGGAATTATCCACTGGGACATCCCCTACAAAGCCGGCAGACTGACAGCGGAAGGATGCACTTTGGAGGGTGAAGTGGAATCGGCCTACACGATACAGACCTCGGGCCGACCGTATGCGATTCGTGCACGGGTGGAAGAGAATGTGCTGGACAATGAACAACAGATTGCCCACGTCCTCATCGAAGTGGTTGATGAAGAGGGGCGCCTTGTGAAGCAGGCCGACAATATGATTACCTGCATGGTGCAAGGCCCCGGCCGCCTGTTGGGACTGGAGAATAGCGACAACACCGATATGACCAACCACCGCGACAATCGCCAACGTGTTTATCAAGGCCGTCTGCTGGCTTACGTGCAAAGTACGGGCGAAGAGGGAACCATCCGCATCTATTGCACTTCTCCCCTGTTACAGGATGCGACGGCCGAAGTGGAGATGACATTGCCTCGCGAAAAAGGCTCAATCGCCCCCGGCAAGTTGTGGCCCGACACCGATGGAACCCACATCAATGCTCATGGCGGCGGAGTGCTCTACCACAACGGCACTTACTACTGGTATGGCGAGCACAAGAGCGAGCACACCAGCAAAGCGTTGGTAGGCGTGATGTGCTATTCGTCCAAGAACCTGACCGATTGGAAAAACGAAGGTCCCGTGCTGAAAGTGAGTGACGACCCCAAGAGCGACATCACGGCAGGGTGTGTCATCGAACGCCCGAAAGTTATCTATAACGAAAAGACCAAGAAGTTCGTACTATGGTTCCACCTCGAATTGAAAGATCAGGGGTATGCTGCCGCCCGTGCGGGCATAGCCGTGAGCGACAGTCCTACCGGCCCGTTCCGGTTCATCCGTAGCGGACGGGTAAATCCGGGCATCTTACCCTTCAACATGACACAGGGGGAAAAGGATGCCATGCAGGCTTTAACCATCGACGACTACAAAGAATGGTGGACACCCACGTGGTACAAGGCCATCGACAAGGGACTGTTTGTGAAACGCGATTTGGAAGACGGGCAAATGTCGCGCGACATGACCCTCTTTGTGGACGATGACGGGAAAGCCTACCACATCTATTCCTCAGAGGACAACCTGACCCTGCACATTGCCGAACTGAGCGACGATTACCTGAGCCACACAGGCAAATACGTCCGTTTGGCACCGGCCGGACACAACGAGGCACCGGCCATCTTCAAGAAAGACGGCAAATATTGGATGATAACCTCCGGCTGTACGGGATGGGATCCGAACGAAGCCCGTATGTTCTCGGCCGACCACATCTACGGCCCATGGACCAAACATCCCAATCCGTGCGTAGGCTCTAAAGCCAACCTGACTTTCGGCGGACAGAGCACCTACATTCTGCCCATACAGGGAAAGAAGGACAGCTTCATCTTCATGGCCGACATGTGGCGTCCACGCCGACACATCGACGGCCGATACATCTGGCTGCCCATCCAGTTCCGGGCCGACGGCACTCCCTTTGTAGAGTGGATGGAGCAATGGAATCCCGAAACGCATTTCGGCAAATAGCCATCACAAGATACAACATAAGGGAGCATATCTGCCATGATATTCTTTTATCAAGGAATAAAATGCTCCATTATTTTGTTCAAGTAAAAAAACTGTTGTACATTTGCAGTACAAAACAGGAAGGAAAGATGCCGGAGTGGTCGATCGGGCCGCACTCGAAATGCGGTGAACGGGCAACTGTTCCCAGGGTTCGAATCCCTGTCTTTCCGCCAAGTAATCGTTTTCAGGCACGGGGCACACGGATGATGCGGACGTTTGTTGCTGACAAACCGCTGATTCCGCGAGCCTCGTGCCTGAAGTTTTTGGGAGGAATCCGAAGAACCGGCGACGAACGGAATTTGGGAATCAGAGTACCCCATTTTTCTATCAGGTGTCCGAGGAAAATCTGTCAGGTGATAGAAATAATTTTATCAGCTGACAGATTTCAATCGATCAGCTGATAGATTTCCCTCGGACACCTGATAGTTTTCAAAGTTGCTCCGACAGTTTGAAATGCAGCAGGGCCGGGCACCCGGATTCCGCCTTAAGAATGAACGGTAGCACACTAATTATCAATGAATTGATTAGACAACCACACATCAAAAGGGAAGAAATGGAAAAGAAGAAAAAGAAGATACTTTTCATCTGCCTTGG
>CAZDAN010000154.1:0-5390 GCA_964503565.1 uncultured Bacteroides sp. | reverse complement strand
TTGGTAACATGAACAAGTTTGACTTCATCCAGGTTCCTGGTTCTGAAGGCGAAGGTGCTAAGGCTGTAGCTGCTGGCATCGGCGAAATCGAGGTTGTAGCTCCCGCCGACGGTAAGGTTTACACCATCGACGGAATCTATGCCGGTGACAACCTCAACCTGCTCCGCAACGGTATTTACATTGTAAACGGTAAAAAGGTGGTTCTCAAGTAAACACTCCGTGTTGCTTGACAACTGTTAGGATAATAAACACAGTTTCTCTTACGGGCCGCGTCGGTGAATGCCGATGCGGCCCTTTTTTAGTGGACACTAATAATTTAAGATGAAAAACATTGGAGGATACGATAGAAATATCTATCTTTGCCACACGAAACCAAAGGTGTGTAAACAATGAAACTCTCGGAACCGGCAATAGCTTATAATTCTGTACCGCTCCAACAATTGAAATCCCGATTGGTGGAGACTATTGGTATGGAAAATCGTGTCATGAAACTGCAGCAATGCCTTGATTTATTGCAGAATGATGACGAGGAGATGGAATTGCAAGAGGAGACTTTCTTGGATGGGGTTCCTGTGGAGACAAGACGCTTAGCTGTTGATGCTGCACTCTCCGATTATAGGGAGGGCAAATGTATCTCTCAAAATGAGATGAAGGGCTGGCTGAAAGAGAGAATGGGATGGAAGTAGTTTGGTCGCGATTGGCAAGGGAGACATTTGCTGAAGTTCTCCAATTTATAGAAGAACTTTTCAATAGGAAAGTGGCTCAAAGAGCAGCAGACTCAATTATTGAATATGCTGACATGTTGGGGGCATTCTCGCGTGCAGGCTATGTGGACGACCAATTATCTGCAGAAGAAACAGAAGTACGATTGATAAATTGCAAGAAAAGTGTGATTTATTATATCATAGAGAACCAAACGGTCATTATTGTTGCCATATTTGATACACGCCGTAATCCAGCTGTTATCAAAGACATAGTTCACTTATTTTTAGAAGAGAGCAAGCCCTCTTTTATGTAGAACTGACGGTCTCTGTCATCCTGAGCGAAGTCGCGACTACGCTCAGGGTGACAGAGGAACCGTCAGTGGGTATATGGGGGCTTGTACGTGTCCTTAAAGTCTGTAAGGGGAAGTCATTCTTTTACTCTTCCTTCTCGGTCTGCTTCATCCGGCTGCGTTCGCGGTACTCCGATGGGGTAAGGCCCGTCTGTGCCTTGAAGCACTTGCCGAAGTAGCGGGGGTCGTTGAAGCCTACGGCGTAGGCTATGCGCGAATAAGGCTCGTTGGACTTGGCCACCATGTATTCGGCGCGCTGGATGCGTATCTGACGCAACAGCTCCACGGGACTCATGCCCACCAGAGTGCGCACTTTGTTGTAGAACACGGTGCGGCCCAAGCAGACGGCGGAGGCCAGTTCCTCTATCTTCAGTTCCGGGTCGTCCAGGTGCTGGTCGATGTAGGCCAACAGTTTCTCCATCATCAGTTTGTCGGAATCTACAATGTTGGTGGCCGTCAGGCGGATGACAGGTGCCTCTTCCACCACCTCCTCCTGTGGAGTTGCTTCTTGCAATGGTTCTCCGTCGGTGCTCTGTGGCAGTTCGGGGGCGGCAGTATGCTGCTTGATTTGCTCCAGATAGCTTTGTTGCAAGGAGTGTTGGTTGCTGATGATGTTGGCCATGCGTTGTTTCAGGTACGTGGCACTGAAGGGCTTGGTGATGTAGTCGTTCACGCCTAACTTCAGTCCTTCGATGCGGTCGTCCATAGAAGCCTTGGCCGAGAGGATGACGATGGGGATGTGCGAGGTATTGGTGTCGCCCTTGATTTCGCGTACCATACTGAGGCCGTCCATCTCGGGCATCATCACGTCGGTGAGGATAAAGTCGGGGTGCAGCGTACGTGCCTTGTCCAGTCCTTCGCGTCCGTTCACGGCCTGTGTCACCTCGTATTCGCTCTCCAGGATGCTGGCCAGGAAGTCGCGCAGGTCGTCGTTGTCCTCCACGACCAACAGGTGGGGTTTGCTGTTTGCTGTTGCGTGTGTGCCCTCTTCTTTGTCACTCGTAGCTCGTAGCCCGTCACTTGTAGCCCGTAGCTCATCACTTGTCACTGAAACCACGTTTTCGTCGCTGATGTAGTTGTGCTTTCCCTTGGTGTAGGTCAGCATTTTGTTCACCATCTCGAGCATACGCGAGGCGTTGCGCTTCACCATCTCCAGGTGGGATTGCGATGTCTCGTTCAGTTCGCCGCCCTCCAACACTTCGGCAATGGGGCCGCTGATGAGGGTGAGCGGGGTGCGCAGCTTGTGGCTGATGTCGGAGAAGAACTCCAACTTCATGGTGTCCAGTTTATGTTGCAGCTCGGCACGGGTGCGCCAGCGATAGATATAGACGGCCAGCACGATGACGGCTATCAGCATCAGTGCCTGCACGCTCTTTCCCTTCCAGCTTTCCCAGAAGGTGGGCTGCACGAAGAGGTTCAGGGTGCGCGTATTGTCCACCCATGTGCCGTAGGCATTGGTGCTACGAACCAGCAGTCGGTGGTGTCCGTGGGGCAGGTTGCTCCACGAGATGCTGCGCTCCTGTCCCAGGTGGTTCCATTCCTCGTCGGTGCCGTCGAGCTTGTAGGCGTAGCGTATCATGTGGTTGTTCTGATAGTCCAGTGCGGCGAAGTAGATAGTCAGGTTCCGCCGGTTGGCCGGAATGGTCAGCGAGTCGCCCATCAGGGTGAGGGGGCTGCTGGTGTTCTCGTCCCGTTCGTCGTGGAATTGGATGCTGCCGAACACCAAGGGGGGGACGAAACTGTCTTCCTGCAGCTTTCGGCATTCGAAGTGAACCGTGCCGCTGCCGGTGGCCAGCACCATTCTGTCGCTTTGTGGGTGGTAGGCGGGCAGTGCTTCGGCCAAGCGGGTAGCCTCGCCCAAGTATTCAGGACCGTAGCACCATATCTTGTTTCGCTTCACATCGTACATGTTCAGGCTGTTTTCGCATCCTATCCAGATGTTTCCCACACTGTCTTCGGTGATGCCGAACACGATGCCGCAGTTGTGTATCAGGTGGCTGATGTTCTCTAATTCCAGTGTTTTGCTCTCGGGCTTGAGGTCTTTGCTCTTCATGCGTTGCAGTCCGCCACCTACGGTAGCCACGTAGATGGTGCTGTCCGAAGCCACAAATGTTTGCATCACGTCGCTGGTGAGCAGCGAAGCGGGGTCGCCCGGCACATGCTTGTGGGCAAAGAACTTGATGTCTTCCAAGGGTTCGTCGTTGTCCTTGAACACCACCATGCCGTTAGAGGCCGAGACGATGATGGTGCTGTCGGCCGTTTCGGTGATGCGGCGCACCTTGTGGAAGTCCTGCAAGGGGTATCGGGTCAGTTGGCTGCCGGCATTCTTGAAGCGGGGTTGTCCGTCGGCCGTTTCGGTGAACAGGCTGATACCCCTCTCGAAAGTTCCGATCCAGATACGTCCCTGATGGTCTTCATGGACATCGTACACCTGGTTGCTGCAGATGGAGTTGGGGTCGGCGGGGTTGTGGGTGTAGTGAGTGAGGCACCCCTCGGGTGTCAGGCGGTAAAGTCCGTCGCCCTTCGAACCTATCCATACGTTCTTCTGGCTGTCCTCATAGAGGCAATAGATGTGGGTGGTGAAGGGGGTAGGAGAGGAGTGCAGGCGTCCGTCGTTGCCCAAGTACTTGTCATCTACCATCAGTTTGCCCGAGCGGTAACCCGTCCACAGGCGGCCTTGGCTGTCGAAGAGCACGCTGCGCACTTCGCTGGCGTCGGTCCGGTGTTGGATGCTGTGGCGCTTGAACTGGATGAGGGCCAGGTTGTGGTTGTTGCTGAACCAGATGTTTCCTTGATGGTCAATCATCCATCGGTCGATGTAGGGCTGTGTCTCCTCGGTGCGTAGGGGGAAGGGATGCATTTCGTCCTTGGTGGGGTCGTAGTAGCCGAAGAATCCCTTGTCGGTGGCTACCCACAGGGCTCCCTCGTTGTCTTCGTGAAACAGTGTCTGGTTGCTCTGCGTCAATGTCGGCATACGGTCTGCTATGGGGTACAGGGTGATGGGAGAGGATGCTGTGGCCGTGTCGCCCTCGCCTGCAATCTTCAGCAGGTGGCTGCCTTCGCCGTAAGTCATCCACAGGTTGCTGTGACTGTCGTGGTAGATGCTGCGGCTGTTTTCCACTGCCTTCGCTTCGCTCGGCAGTTCCACCAAACGGACCCGTTTGGTGGAGACGTCATAGATGAGAATCCCCCGTTCGGTGGTGGCCACCAGGGCTTTGTCGCCCATACTTGCCAACACACCCACACGGGTGGGCTTGGTGGGTGTGTTGGCAAGTATGGGCGACAGTTGACCCGTCGCCTTGTCGAAGCGGGCAATGCGTCCGTCTTGGGTGGCCATATAGACATCCTTTCCCACTTGTGTGATGTACAGGTAGGGCTCCTCGCTTGTCCATCCGTCCTTCAACCGGATGATTCCTTGGCGGGTGATTATCCACTCGTCGTTGTCCAGGTCTTCGTATATCCAGTTGAAAGCCTTTCCTTGCAGGATGCCTTCGCCTTGGCGGAAAAGTCGGATGCCCTCTTTGGTCTGGAAATTGCGGTCGTCGATGCGGGCAATGTAGCCTTCGTTGACGCTCAACAGCCAGGTGTAGCCGCTTCGGGTGGGAATCACACCGTTGCAGTGGAAGCTCACGTCGTGGTGTTTCTTGATGAAGGCCATGAGGTCAATATACCGGCCTTGTGTGCGGTCGAACAGGAAGGGGTTCTGGTCGTAGGTGATGCACCAGATATTACCCGTGCTGCTGGGGCTGAGTTCCATCAAGCGGTTGGTGGTGAGCACGCGTTGCTGCTCGTCGGGAATGTCGTAGTAGTTGGTGAACCGGTAGCCGTCGTAGCTGGCCAGTCCGCTCCAGGTGGTGAACCACATCAGTTGGTCTTCGGTCTGTTCAATGCCTGTGATAACATTGGATGCCAACCCGTCGCGCAGGTTAAACATCTTCACTTGACAAATGGGATGTGCACAGACTGACACGGCTGTAAGTATGGCCGCGAGGAAAGTATAGATATATCTTTGCATGGTGTTAGTTTCTTAAATCGCGACAAAGATAAGTAAATCCGCAAAGATGGAAAAGAAAAACGCACGAAAGTTTTCTCCGTATATATATATAATAAGGTACTCCCTAAAAGAAAGAGAGTGCACCTTGTGGCACACTCTCTTGACTTTTGTTGTGATATGTCTATCAATCTCTGCGGGGACGACGCTCGGGACGCTCACGGCGTGCGGGACGCTCCACGTAGTCAGCGGGCTTCTCCAGCAACACGCGGCGTGACAGTTTGAACTTGCCGGTCTTGGGGTCGATATCGAGCAACTTCACTTCGATGTCGTCGCCTTCCTGGA
>CAZDAN010000153.1:0-5456 GCA_964503565.1 uncultured Bacteroides sp. | reverse complement strand
CCTGGCCGTCATTACCGCCATCCTCAGCAGCAACATGGATGCACCCGTTGAACACGGCCTCTGCATGGCCGGTGAAGTGGGCCTTTCGGGAGAAATACGCCCGGTGAGCCGCATCGAACAACGCATCGCCGAAGCCGAAAAACTGGGCTTCACCTCCATCATCATCCCCCGCTACAACATGCAGGGCCTCGACAAAAAGAAGTTCAAAATCGAAATCACACCCGTCCGCAAAGTGGAGGAGGCCTTCCGCATTATTTTCGGGTAAATCACCTCATCTCAGGGATGAACCTGACTCAGCCCATGGTTAAGGTTCCCTTGGGTGACGGTTAAGGAAAAGTAAGCAATATTTTCACAATTCACCATACTCCGGCACATCGGTCAGGAACTCATACGACTGGTGCTCGTAATCCATGCGGCAACAATAGTGGGAGAGGCCGTTGCTGACGATGAGATAATCGACATGGAAGACGAGGTTGTAGCGACCAATCTGGTCGAACACCTTCTGGGTGATGGGGATGTGAGGTGCCTTGTACTCGATAATCATGCGGGGGGAGAGGGTGCGGTCGTAGAGCACAGTGTCGCACCGGCGGGAAGTGCCGTTCAGCGTCAGCGCCACCTCGTTGGCAAGCAGGGAGGCAGGGTAGCCCTTGTGCCCGATGAGGAAGTGCACGAAGTGCTGGCGCACCCACTCCTCGGGCGTCAAAGCCACGTATTTTCGGCGGATAATGTCCCAAATGGTGTTTTTTCCATCGCGAACCGCTATTTTTGTGGCGTAAGGTGGCAGATTTAATGATAACATTTACTATTTTTGCAGATACAAATTTGACGTCGAAACCTTTCGGCGCACAAAAGTAGCAGTTTTTTATGAAAACAAAAAAAGAAATCGTCACCAATTGGTTGCCCCGATACACAAAAAGGCCGTTGGAGGAGTTTGGCGAGTACATCCTGCTGACCAACTTCAACAAATACGTGGAGATATTTGCCGAAATCATGGATGTCCCGGTCTTAGGACGTGACGCCAACATGACCTCGGCCACGGCAGACAACATCACCATCGTCAACTTCGGCATGGGAAGCCCCAACGCGGCCATCATCATGGACCTCTTGGGAGCCATCTCGCCCAAGGCCTGCCTGTTCCTCGGCAAGTGCGGAGGCATCAGCAAACACACGCTCATCGGCGACCTCATCCTGCCCATTGCAGCCATCCGTGGCGAAGGAACATCGAACGACTACCTGCCTGCCGAGGTGCCGGCATTGCCCTCGTTCATGCTCCAGCGTGCGGTATCATCGGCCATACGCGACCATGGCAACGATTATTGGACAGGCACCGTCTACACCACCAACCGACGCATCTGGGAACACGACGAAAACTTCAAACAACTGCTACGCGAAACACGAGCCATGGCGGTGGACATGGAGACGGCCACACTCTTCTGCACCGGCTTTGCCAACCGCATCCCCACGGGAGCACTCCTCTTGGTGTCAGACCAACCGATGATACCCGAGGGAGTAAAGACGGAAAAATTAGATAACTACGTGACACAGAAGTATGTGTGCGACCACGTAAGAATCGGCATCGATGCCGTGCAGATGATTCGAGACGAAAAGAAAACGGTGAAACATCTGAAGTTTGAGTGGTAAGGATTTTTTAAGACAAAGAATAAAGAAAAAAATGGCAAAGCAGGAAAAAAAGGAAATCACCCATGTTGACATTGTAAAGGATTTGCAAGCCAAAAACTACAAACCCATCTACTACCTGATGGGAGAGGAGTCGTACTATATCGACCGCATAGCCGACTATATGGCCAACACCATCCTGACCGAAGAGGAGAGGGAATTCAACCAAATGATTATCTATGCGACTCCTACCACAGAAATGTCAACAATTATCAATACCGCCAAGCGCTATCCGATGATGGCCGAACATCAGGTCATCATCGTGAAGGAGGCACAGAACTTGAAGAGTCTGGACGAGCTTTCCTTCTACCTGCAACGGCCACAACCATCAACCATCCTTGTATTCTGCCATAAAAACGGCACACTCGACAAACGAAAAAAAATAACACTTGAAATAGAAAAAGCGGGCGTACTCTTTGAATCAAAACGAATGAAGGAGCCCCAACTGCCCGGATTCATCACCACCTATCTGAAGAAGAAAGGAATCGACATCGAACCACAAGCCAGCCAACTGATAGCCGAATCCATCGGCTCGGACTTGAACAGAATTAGTAGCGAACTTGACAAACTTTTTCTAAGCCTTTCGCCTCAACAAACACGCGTCACTCCCGAACTTGTAGAGCGCCACATTGGCATCAGCAAGGACTTCAACAACTTTGAATTGCGCAACGCACTCATCGAGAAGAACATTTTCAAAGCCAATCAGATAATAAAATATTTTGAAGAAAATTCCAAGAGTAATCCCTTGCAGGTGACCCTTGCAACACTCTTCAACTTTTTCTCCAACCTGATGCTTGCCTACTATGCACCCGAGAAAAGCGAGCAGGGGATAGCCGCCCAACTGGGACTTCGCACCCCCTGGCAAGCCCGCGACTATATGTCGGCCATGCGTCGGTACTCAGCCGTGAAGGTGATGTACATCATCAGCGACATCCGCGAGTGCGACGCCCGTTCAAAGGGAGTAGGGAACCCCTCGACCAGCAACGGTGATCTGCTGAAGGAACTCATCTATAAAATCCTTCACTAAGAAGGATTCTGCACCAAACAAAGAAGAAAGGAACATTTTACCAATCCTAAAGTTGCATCCGACTTTAGGAATGTTTTCACCGAACTTCTCCTACGCATTGATACGATACGTAGGAGAAATCCAACGGAAGTTTAGGATTAGTTCAGCGGAAGTTTAGGATTGGTTCGACGGAACTTCAAAAGCGATTCAGCCAAACCTCGGAAATGGATATTTTCAATATTTTCACTTTATAGCACATTTTCATTTTAATAGCAGGCCAAAATAGATTATTCAAAGGCCCAATTTTTCTATTTCAACCGATTTTACGAACAAAAATATCACATATATCAGACTATATATCAATAGATTAAAGCCAAATTGACCGCTTGAGAATCGCGTAAAATCTTCCAAGCCGAGCAAAGGGTCGAAATACACCAAGGAAATGGCATTTTGATAAAAAGGGCAGGAGAGGAGCGACTCAAAAATGGGCTATCCTCACATTTTTCTCTCTCGTATCCCATCCTCCAATGCACCAATGCCAAAAAGTCAGATTTCATAAGCCAACCCATTTGATTGCACATGCAACATTAACCACTTTAACCAAATTGAATATCAACCACCAGTCCACCTATCGAAGCAAAAACACGTCGTAACCATCTCCTGCCATATCGGACAATTATCAATAAGTAAGCAATTCATCTTAGTTACAAATGAAGGAAAAAGTGCTTTACCATTTAATTGTTTACATAAACAACGGTATAGAATTATAAAGCAACAATGCAAAATTAACACAATATTTATTAACTTATATCAAGTTTACAAACAAAAAGATTACATATGTGTATTCTATCAACAAATAAACAATCCGTTTTCGCATAAGTAAATTTATCAATATGCAAAATAAGTATAAAATATTATACATCAGACAATCAGATATATACACATGCTTAAGAAAGTATTTTTATAAATAAATTAGCATTTTATGTAAAATTTGAAATTTCTTCGGTTTAACTTATCGCTCCTATTTATTAACCCTATTTTCAGTCAGTTAATTATGCGTTTTTACTCTATTAAATTATTGTTTATTTCTGTTATGGTTTACAAAACAATAGTATTCATTTATAAACCCAAACACCCGATACACAACAAATGAATAATTTTATTTTTATATAGTTTAATTTGCAAAGATGAAATATTATATTTATTTTTGTAGCGCAAAAGATGAAACGTCTCCTAACCCTGATAAATAGAGCAGATGAAAGACAGAATTATAGAGTTTATGAATTACTTGCAAATGAAACCATCAACATTTGCAAATGCAACCAATATCAAACTGGCAACTCTCTCGCAAATATTGAACGGGAGAAACAATCCAAGCCTGGAGGTGGTGACCAAAATACGCACAGCCTTCCCCTTCCTGAGCTACGACTGGATGCTCTCGGGCGAAGGTGAAATGTGTAAAGAGCAACCTACACTTCCATTCGACGAAAATATCTCGTCCAAAACGGACGAGAATCCTTTATTTCCGACCGAAAGGACGGACGGTGCAGAAAATCGCAAGGATTTTGCCCCATATCACCCCCAAGAACATGCTAAAACGACTGAAATCGAAGAAATTAGGTACATAGAAAAACCTGCCAAGAAAATCCGCGAAATAAAAATTTTCTTCGATGACGACACTTACGAGACATTTGTGCCACAAAAATAGGCTAAAATTCCGTATCTTTGCACCAAGATAAACAAAATACCTATAATAATATAATGAAGAAATACATTTTAGACCTGACCGTCACAGAAAACACGAAGTTGCACGACAGCTACGTGTTGCTGAAACTGACGCACACTGAGGCATTGCCCGAGATGCTTCCCGGACAATTTGCAGAAATTCGCGTGGACAACTCGCCCACAACTTTTCTGCGCCGCCCTATTTCCATCAATTTCGTTGATTATGAGAAGAACGAAGTGTGGTTCCTCGTCCGCCTGGCCGGCGACGGCACACGCAAATTGGCCACCGTCAACGTGGGCGACACGGTGAACGTGGTGCTCCCGCTTGGAAACGGCTTCACCATGCCCTCAGAAACGACACAACGCCCCCTGCTCATCGGTGGTGGCGTAGGCACGGCTCCCTTACTCTATTTCGGCAAGAAGCTGCAAGAGATGGGTATCCGCCCCACTTTCCTGTTGGGCGCACGTTCGGCACAAGACCTGTTGCAATTGGATGAGTTCAAGCAACTTGGTGATGTCTATTGCACCACCGAAGATGGTTCGATGGGCGAAAAAGGCTTTGTCACCCAGCATACAGTGCTGAGCGAAAAGCAGTTCGACTCCATCCACACCTGCGGCCCCAAGCCGATGATGGTGTCTGTGGCCAAATATGCCAAAGCAAACGGCATCGAGTGCGAAGTTTCGTTGGAGAACACCATGGCGTGCGGCGTGGGCGCTTGCCTCTGCTGCGTGGAAAACACCGACGAAGGCCACGTGTGTGTGTGTAAAGAGGGTCCGGTATTCAATATAAAGAAGTTATTATGGCAGATTTAAGTGTAAACATAGGAAAGCTGAACCTGAAGAACCCCGTAATGACGGCTTCGGGTACATTCGGATATGGAGTTGAGTTCGAGGATTTCGTTGACCTTGAGCAGATTGGCGGCATCATCGTAAAGGGAACAACCCTGAATCATCGCGAAGGCAATCCCTATCCGCGCATGGCAGAGACTCCCTCGGGAATGCTGAATGCCGTGGGTCTTCAGAACAAAGGTGTTGACTATTTCGTGGA
>CAZDAN010000152.1:0-5482 GCA_964503565.1 uncultured Bacteroides sp. | reverse complement strand
GAAACATTGAAGAGCCATAGCATCGAGATTCCTATCAATCTCAAGTATTCTATCGGTCTTGGCAAGTTGGCTTCGGTGTATGCAGCTGCCGGTCCTCAGTTTGCTTTCGCTCTTTCACAGGACAAGTGGAAGAATGACTTGGCAAACTACACTTCAAAGCCTTTCAAGAAGAGCCAGCTCAGCTTGAACCTCGGTGTAGGTGTGAAGCTCCTCAGCCATTTGCAGGCAGGTGTTACCTATAACATTCCTTTGGGTGATACGGCTGATTTTGATGGATTTGATTACAATGATGTGACTGATCAATACGAAGTTATCTCTGGTGCTATCGGTGCCAAGAACAAGACTTGGAAAATCCACGTGGCTTACATCTTCTAAAGAATCATCATAAGATATTAGTAACAAATTTTTTAGGGTCATTAGGCATTATCCTTCAGGAGTGACTGATGACCCTAATTTTTACTCTTCCATTATTAAAAACAACTGACATATCTATCTATTATGAGAAAACAATTGATACCTTTTCTTTTACTGATACTTTTTTGCTTTACACAACAAATTTTTGCCTCCAACGGGGAAAATTTTTCTCTTCAACAGGGAAAAAATATTTCTCTCGTGGTGGAAAAAAACGAGGAGAAAGTGGTGCATTTAGCTATCAACCTGTTGAAACGCGATGTGAAGTCGGTGCTCGATGCTGAGTTGACTCTTGGTGGTAAAGAATCGCATGTGATTGTTGGTACTGTCGGACAATCATCCCTTTTGAAAGACTATGCAAAAGAACTGGCCGCGATTGAGGGTCATCACGAAGCTTTCCTCTTGAAAGTGTTGGAGGGTGGAAAATTGCTGATTGCCGGTAGCGACAAGCGGGGTACAGCTTACGGTGTACTCGAACTTTCGCGCCAGCTGGGCGTTTCGCCTTGGGAATGGTGGGCCGATGCTACGCCTGAGAAGCGCGAAGTCTTCCACCTGCCCGTCGGATATGCGCTGATGCAAGAACCCACCGTGCCTTATCGCGGCATCTTCTTGAACGACGAAGATTGGGGACTCCTTCCGTGGAGTAACCGAACGTATGAGCTACATAAAGACAAAAACCACATAGGCCCTGAGACCTATCGACGCATCTTCGAACTGATGCTCCGCTTGCGTGCCAACACCCTTTGGCCGGCCATGCACGAATGCACGCTCCCCTTCTTCCTCACCGAGGGAAACCGTGAGGCTGCTGCTGACTACAGCATTTTCATCGGCACTTCGCATTGCGAACCCATGGTGTGCAACGCTGCCGGTGAATGGAGCCGCAGAGGAGAAGGTGCCTATGACTACGTGAACAATAGTAAGGAGGTTTATAACTTTTGGGAAAAGCGCGTGCAGGAGGTGGCCGGACAGGACAACATCTACACCCTGGGTATGCGTGGTGTGCACGATGGAAAGATGCAAGGTGCCAAGACGGTGGCCGAGCAGAAAGCCGTGCTCGAGCGGGTGTTGAAGGATCAGCGTGGCCTGCTCGCAAAGTATGTGAACAAGGATGTCACCCAAGTGCCTCAAGCCTTTATCCCTTATAAAGAGGTGCTCGATATCTATCATGCCGGCCTCGAAGTGCCCGAGGAGGTCACCCTCATCTGGTGCGACGACAACTATGGCTACATCCGCCACTTCCCCACCGAAGAAGAGCGTGCGCGCAAGGGTGGAAACGGCATCTATTACCACATCTCCTACTGGGGACGTCCGCACGACTACCTGTGGCTGAACACCCTCTCTCCTGCCGTGGCTTATCAACAGATGAACGAGGCTTACGACCGGGGCATCCAGAAGATGTGGATTATCAACGTGGGCGACATCAAGCCGGGCGAATACCTGTTGGAGTTGCTTATGGACATGGCATGGGACCTCGATGGCGTGCGTCGCATCGGATGGCAGGAGCATGAACGCCGCTTCCTCGCCCGTGAGTTCGGAAAGATGGATATGAAAAATATCTCTCCGAAACTCAATTTAGAAAGTATTATGAAAAATTACTACGTATTGAATTATGAACGTCGTCCTGAATTTTTAGGAAACACTCGCACGGAAGAGAAAGCAGCTTCGTGGAAGGTGGTGAAAGATTTGCCTTGGGACGAAGAGAAAATCCATAATCGATTGGCATTGTGGAAACAACTTTCTGACGTAGTGGAGCAAATGAGTACTCAGATTTCTCCAGAGAAACAAGATGCATGGTTTCACTTGGTGAAATACCGTGTGCAAGCCTCTGCACAGATGAATGAGAAACTTTTGAAAGCCCAATTGGCGCGTCATGGAAAAGCCGAGTGGGCAGAGAGCGATGCGGCTTACGACAGCATTGTTTCGCTTACACGGATTTACAACGAAGGTATCAATAACCAAGGCAAATGGCGAGGTATGATGGATTATCGTCCGCGTAAATTACCTGTGTTCGACAAGGTGAAGCGCGACACTGCAACCACTCCTATGCATAAAGAGCACAGAAGAAAATATGCTTTGAGTTATTCTAAATCGGATAATCCTCATTTGATTCCTCAAGAAGGGCTTGGATATCATAGTGATGCTACTCTTATCCCTCAAGGCACTTCAGTCACTTACAAAACTGAAAAGAGTATGAGTGATTCGGTAGATATAGTATTGGCCTTTGTCCCCCGCCATCCGGTGAACGACAAGAGTTTGCGCGTGTCCCTCTCAATCGATGGAGGCAAACCTCACGTGGTGGATTATGCCACCAAGGGACGTAGCGAGGAGTGGAAGGAAAACATCTTGTGGAATCGTGCCAAGCGCATCGTCCGCGTACCCATTGACCCGATGAAGGGGAGTCACACTTTTACCCTTACGGCACTCGACGAAGGCATCATCCTGGATGAAATCTACATCCTCGACGATAGTTGCGAGCTGTATAGATAAATTGATACTACTCCACCATCCATGTATCAATATTCTTCGTTTCGGGGCTGAAGTTGACACCTACTTTATAGAGGGTGCGCGAATCTTTCTCAAAAGGTTGTGCATACCCTTTTTCATTGATTTGCTGCAAAGCCTCTTCGGCCGTACCATGCAGTTTGAACTCCATCACATAGATGTAATTAGGAGTTTGCAGAACAAGGTCGATGCGGCCGTTGTTGGTGTGATACTCCACTTGGGTGTAGAATCCCATCAGGCGGAACACGATGTAGAGCACATTGGAATAATGCAATTCCTGCTGACGCACCAACTCGTAGGTGGTGTCGCTGAAAAACGAGCGCAGGCGGGTGAAGAAACCGTCAATGTCTCCTGTGCGCACTTCACGGACGAAGTTCTTTATCTGGAAACCAGAATTGCTTTCCAAAATGGGACTATAGAAAGGGACAAGAAATTTGACGAATCCCTCCTCGACCTCCTTGTTTGGATAACCAAGGGTATAGAGGTCAAACTCAGGGTCATAATCCTTGATGGTAAGATAACCGCTTTGGAAAATCACGGGGATGGGGTCAGTATCAGCCGTATCCACGCCACTCAATGTCTCAATCCCCACTATCGCTCCGTTCACCTCATCCAGCTGGTAATTGTTGTTTCTCAACAACTCCACCAGATAAGTAGGTGTGCCCGTCTCAAACCAATAACTGCCAAACTTCATATTAGCAAAGGTATTCAGCAAACTGAAGGGATTGTACATGCCACCCGTATTGGGGCAAAAATGGTAACCGTCGTAACGATTCCGCAATTCATCAGCTATATCAGCAGCGGTTGTCTGCTGTTGGATGGCCAACGTCTCTATATCTTCCTTAAAGCAGGTGTGCAGTTCCTGTTCTGTAATACCGCATATCTCAGTATAGGCAGGAAGCATAGATATGTCACGCAAATTGTTCAAGTCGCTGAATACACTCACCTTGCCAAACTTCGTCACACCCGTCAGCAGGGCGAACCGGATGCATCCATCCAGAGTCTTCAGCACACCGTAGAAAGGTTTCAGTGCATTGCGGAGTTCCGTCTGTACCTCCTTGTTACCGATGCTCTGTAACAGAGGTTTATCGTATTCATCAATCAGTATGACTACACGTTCACCCGTCTTTTTATAGGCATTGCGAATCACATTGGCAAAACGTAGTGACAAGGAATCAGAGGTTACGTTCACTTCATATTCTGTTTCCCATATCCGCAAATGGTCATCAATAATCTTTTCCAGACTCTCCACCGAACCATACTTCTCAATATTCAAGTCCATCCGCAGCACAGGATGCACCGTCCACTTCTGTTCTAACTGCTCCATGGCAAGCTCCTTGAAGAGTTCCTTTTTACCTTGGAAATAGGCCTCCAAGGTGGATATGAGCAAACTTTTTCCAAAGCGGCGCGGACGGCTGAGGAAGTAGTAACGACCAGTCGTAACCAGCTGATAAATCAATGCCGTTTTGTCTACATAGAGATAACCGTCCTTGCGAAGGCTTTCAAAATTCTGCACACCGATAGGGTAAATTCTTTGGCTCATACTTTTCTGCTTTTTAGTTGCGAGAGCAAAGATAGTGCAAACCGAGCGGAATACAAAATAAATAAGGATTTATTTTAATTCCCGAGGTGCAGCTTATCTTCGTTTTCCCAATCAAAGATAGTGCATTCCATTGACAAATCCAATATTTTGATGGAAAATGGCAGATTTACAGTCTTATTGCAACAAATCGAAAACAGTTGAAACGAGAAGGAAAGTTGCGGTTGGAATAATCCTAATCTTAAAATGTATTTTTATATTGTTTTTTTGGTAGGCTGATAAAGATAGCCTAATTTCGCCGAAAAAGTGAGATGCAACCATGTAGAGAACGATGATGTGGATTTGTCAATCACGTTATAAGTCCCTTTAGATGAACCGTTTCACTTATTACAGAAAATTGTAAGAGTAGATAGCTGAAATAAACTTTGGCGATAAGTGAGGCTTTGCATAACTTTGCAGGTGTTCATTATAAAAGTAGGGAACAAAGGTGGAATAAAAAAGGATGAAGAGATTCCACTTTTTGACCGAAGTACTCTCTTCATCCCCACTCACCCCTTCACATAAAAGAAAGGAGGTTAACGGCGCGAAAGTACAAAATTAAAATGAAATGGGCAACTGTTTACCCCACTGTGGAAATACTAAAACAGGAAATAAGCAGAAAAGAAAGTAAAGTATTAACGAATTTGAACGAAAAGAAGATGAAAAAGAAAATTTTAAGTGCGATGTTCGCAGTTGCAATCATGGCGATTGCTGGATTCAATGTGTATATGAACCAGACGAAGAAAGGTATGTCTGAATTGGCATTGGCGAATGTAGAGGCATTGGCAGATCCTGAATATGACATTGATGGGGGTGAACTAGAGGAGATTGAAATAGCTTGCGGTCAGAAAGGAGGGCCATGTTGGCAGGAATGTGGCTTTTGTTTTGAAGGAGAATATACCTTTAAAGTTTGCGGTTTTGTAGGTGATCCAATTTTTAACTGCAATTCTGGATGTTGACTTTGTTTGATTGAATAGAAGACTGTATATA
>CAZDAN010000151.1:0-5498 GCA_964503565.1 uncultured Bacteroides sp. | reverse complement strand
CGACCGAAAAATGTATAAATATACAGCGAGCGTATATTTATGCAAAACTGACCGCATGAGAATCACGTTATATGGGTGCAGGTTTTATTTCGCACGAAAAATGGGCAAAATTTCAATTTCAGCATAAACACTTGACAATCAATAATAGCTAAAACAATTTTAGCTTTGAACAAAAGTGAACTTAGCCTTGGGATGATGTCGGTGAAGGTGTGTGGTTTTTCTATTTCTTTACGTTGTGTCTGGTAAAATGTTTACAAGTCCGTAAAGTAGAAAATGGCTGGAAGGGCTGGCAAATGTTGAAATTTCACAAAAAAGCGGGCGTTTCTTTCTATTATTAAGGTTTTAGGCTTATCTTTGCGCAATAGAAATTAGAAATTCAATATGACTCAAACAATAAAAGAAAAATCGGATTATGGAAAAAACATGGAGATGGTTTGGCAAGAAAGACAAGATTACCCTTTCTATGCTGAGGCAAATAGGGGTGGAAGGCATCGTTACTGCCTTGCATGAAATTCCTAACGGTGAAGTGTGGACTCTTGAAGCCATCCTTGACCTGAAGCAATATATCGAATCGTATGGCCTTCGCTGGTCGGTGGTGGAGAGTCTGCCCGTGTGCGAAGCCATCAAGTATGCAGGTCCTGAGCGTGACCAACTGATTGAGAACTACAAAATCAGCTTGGCCAACTTGGGCAAAGCGGGCGTGAAGACCATCTGCTACAACTTCATGCCGGTGCTCGACTGGGCACGCACTGACTTGGCGCATCCCTACCCCAACGGGACGACTTCGCTCTACTTCGACCGTAAGACGTTTGCCTACTTTGATTGCTGCATCCTGAAGCGCGAAGGGGCGGAGAAGGACTACACGGCCGAGGAGATGGCCGCGGTGGAGGAGATGGCCAAGCGGATGACTCCCGAGGACGATGCCCGGCTGATTGACACCATCATCGTGAAGACACAGGGGTTTGTGAACGGCAACATCACGGAGAACGACCGCGAGCCGGTGGTGCTCTTCCGCAAACTGCTTGCCCTGTATGAAGGCATCGACAAGGATACGTTGCGCGAGAACATGCGCTACTTCCTGGCTGCCATCATGCCGGTGTGCGACGAGTACGGAATCAATATGTGCGTACACCCCGATGACCCCCCGATGCAGATACTCGGGCTGCCGCGCATCGTCACTTGTGCCGAAGACATCCGCTGGTTCCTTAATGCCGTAGATAATCCGCACAACGGCTTGACCTTCTGTGCCGGTTCGCTCAGTGCCGGTTTGCAAAACGATGTGCCTGCATTGGCCCGCGAGTTTGCCAAGCGTACCCATTTCGTTCATTTGCGCAGCACCGAAGTGGCTCCTGATGGCAGCTATTTCCAAGAGGCCGACCATTTGGGTGGACGTGCCAACATCATCGAATTGGTGCGCATCTTCGAGCGTGAGAATCCCAATTTGCCCATGCGTGTAGATCATGGTCCTACGATGCTGGGTGACGAGGACAAAGGATACAACGCCGGTTATTCTTTCCATGGCCGTATGTTGGCTCTTGGTAAGGTGGATGGTATCATGGCAACGGTGCGCCAATTGGAGAATTTGTAATAATGAATACACTTATTGCCGACAGTGGTTCTACCAAAACTGAATGGTGTGTTTCTTGTGACGGAGAAGTCATTTGGCGCATGACAACTCAGGGAATCAATCCCTTTCACCAATCAGCCGAAGAGATAACGGACATTGTGCAGGACATGGCCGGACAGTTACCCGATAAGGGGACTGTCCGGCACATTGAGTTCTATGGCGCGGGATGTGCTTTGCCTGAAAAGAAGGGGATTGTGGCCCGTGTCCTGCAAAATGTATTGTCCGAATGTACCCATGTTTACGTGTCGAGTGACCTCGAAGGAGCGGCCCGCTCGGTGTGTCAGGGTAAGCCGGGCATTGCTTGCATATTGGGCACAGGTTCCAACTCGTGCCAGTTCGATGGCGAACGCATTGTGGCCAACACTCCTTGCCTGGGATATATCTTGGGCGATGAAGGCAGTGGGGCCGTACTGGGGCGTACGTTGGTGGGCGATTGCTTGAAAGGGCAACTTCCGCCACATTTGTGTCAGGCCTTCTTTGCAGAGTGTGGGCTTGATCAGGCCACCTTGCTTGAACGCGTCTATTGCCAGCCATTGGCCAACCGTTTTTTGGCCGGTCTTACTCCCTTTTTGAGCAGACATCGTGCCGAACCGTCGGTTCATACGTTGTTGGTGAATGAGTTTACCCGATTCTTCCGGCGCAATGTGTTGGCCTATGACACCTCCTTACCAGTGCATTTTGTCGGCTCTGTCGCTTATCATTTCAGTGAGGAAGTGGCCGAAGCAGCCCGTTCGCTCGGACTCACGATGGGGCGAATCGTCAAGGCACCGATGGACGGATTGGTGAAATCGAATGTATAAACAGAAGAAATAAGTAACCGGAAATTTGATATAAAAGATTGACACAATGAAGATTTTACAAACCAAGATTTGGCAAACTGTCCTTTTTGCCATGGCAGCAGGCTTGTTTCCTGTAACACAATTGAATGCTTCAACTTCGACAGACAAGACCAACTACATCAAGAATCCCTCCTTTGAGACGAACGGGACGGCTGGATGGGAGGCCCGGAATATGAATACACAGGGGAACTCGGTCTTTTCCATCAAAGATGGCAGCAACTATGTCGAGACATGGGTCAGCATAGGGCAACAAATAGCGGATGCCTCCATTACACAGACGTTGAAGAACCTGCCTGAAGGAAACTATACGTTGACAGCATGTGCTCTGCACATCCAGCAGAGTGGCGGCAGCAGTACTGTCAACAAGGGGACGGCACAGACCGGCGCTTATCTGTTTGCCGGTGCTGCGAAAACGGCGGTCACCTCCATGAAGCAGTATTCAGTGTCGTTCTCCATACTGGATGCTACGGGGACTGTCGAAATAGGATTGATGGCGGAAAACGCCACTGGTAACTATCTCTGTGTGGATAATTTCAAACTGATTTACACTGGTGCCGTCTCCACGGCAGACTATGCACGCGAGTTGCAAAAGATGGTTGGGCAGGCACAGGAACTTCTGGATAAAGGAATACAGAACTCTGTGGCGGAGAAGCTGAGGAGTGCCATGGACGAGGTGAACACTGCCTTGCAAGGCGAAGGAACCGATGAAGAGGGAAATCCGGTCTATAATCAAAGTGCTTTGACCGACACCCGAAGCCGGTTGCAAGATGCTTTGCAGGATGCCTGGGCATCCCGCGGACTGTATGATGCGCTGCAAGAGCGCATCCTTTACGCTCAAAAGGTGGTTCAGTGGTGGGAAGGTGATTTGCGTAAGGCCGGTCTTGTCTCGTTGTTGAAGAACCGGGTAGAGACGAACCTTCAGAAATTGACCGATTATACTTTGACCTCCTCCCAACTCAATACGGCAATCGGGATATTGAATGCGCAAATAGCAGCTACGGATAAGAAAATCTATTGCAGTGTCAATGGATGCGGAACGGATGACCAACTGAAGATTTCTTCCAGTCAATGGACTTATGAACGCAGTATGCAGTCCAAACACTGGATACTCTTTTGGGAAGCAGGTTATGGGACTGGTGTGCCAAGCGCGGTGGAAAGTATTCTTGCTACTGCCGACCAGGTGTTTGAGTTTTATGCCAATGAATTGAAGTTCATAACAATCAATGAGGGTAAGTCGAAAACGGATACCTATAAAATGATTATCCGCCTGCGCTATACCGATGAATGGGAAGCCAGCGGAAGCGGCATCGACAACACCATTGGCCTGCTCACCCTGTCGCGTTGGGCTTATACTTCACGTGACGGACAGACAGTGGCACACGAGATAGGCCACTGCTTCCAATACCAGACCCACTGCGACAACAAGGATTGGAACGGATGGATGTACAACTGGGGCAGCGGAAACTACAACGTATTCTGGGAGATGTGCGCCCAATGGCAAGCCTACAAGTTCTATCCAGCCATGCAATTTGACAACGAATGGCTCGGCAATACCCTCAACGGGCTGCACAAGCATCCGCTTGCCGTGGATTTGCGCTATAACAACTACTTCATTCAGGACTACTTTGCCCACAAACACGGAGTGGACATCATCGGCCGTCTGTGGAACGAATCGAAGAATCCCGAGGATCCTTTGCAGGCTTACATGCGACTGACGATGGATGAGGGGATGAGCAGCGAAGAGAAAGTGGAACAATTGAATGATGAAATGTGGGAATACGGTGCCCGTATGACTACTTTTGATATGGACCCCATTCGGGCATTGGGAGCCAATACCATAGGCAAACGGAACCAGACAAACCTGACGAAAGACAGCGAAGGCTATTGGAGTCCTACTGCCGGCGATTGCATCGAGAACTTCGGACACAATGCCATCCGCCTGAATGTGGTTCCTGCGGGTAAAACCGTTTATGCCGAACTTGTCGGCGAAGCAGGTAAAAGTGGCTATACGGCCTATAATACGACCAAAGCCGGATGGAAATTCGGATTCGTGGCCCTTCAGCGCGATGGTACCCGCATATACAGTGAAATAGGTACGGCCACCTATGCCAATCCGGAAAAGACGATAGAATTCCAATATCCTGCAAACTGTTCGCATTTGTGGCTCGTCGTAAGCGGCGCCCCCACCGCCTATTGGACACGCGACTGGATTGACTGGGACGGCGTACAGGGCAACAAGGAACAATGGCCCTACAAAGTAAAACTGTATCAGACCAATGTCTATGGCAATGTAAACAACAATACATTGCCGGCCTCTGTTGAATGTGTTCGGGCCGATGGGGACAGCCCTGTTGACAATAATGTCTATACGCTCACCGGGCAGAGGCTACGTCAGGGAACCACTTCACTTGAAGGATTGCCCCATGGTGTGTATATCGTGAACGGAAAGAAGATTATCAAATAATTAACTAACTTTTTGTTGCTCAATCGGATAAAAAGTCGTACCTTTGCGCCCGATTTAAGTTTAGTCAACATAATGTCTAACGTAATTAGTTAAAAATTAAACATTTATTTATTTAATGGAAAAATTTAAGAATGTAGCTCCCGTAGCAGATTTTAACTGGGATGCTTACGAAAATGGTGCTGCTGAGACCAATCTCAGCAAGGAAGAATTGGAGAAAGCCTATGACGGCACTCTGAACAACGTGAACAACAATGAGGTTGTTGACGGTAAGGTAATCTCAATGAACAAGCGTGAGGTTGTTGTGAACATCGGTTACAAGTCAGACGGTATTATCCCCCTGAGCGAGTTCCGCTACAACCCCGAATTGGCCATCGGTGACACTGTAGAGGTGTACATTGAGAACCAGGAAGACAAGAAGGGTCAGCTGATCCTTTCTCACAAGAAGGCACGTGCCGCACGCTCTTGGGATCGTGTTAACGCTGCTTTGGAGAACGAAGAAATCATCAAGGGTTACGTTAAGTGCCGCACGAAGGGTGGTATGATTGTTGACGTATTCGGTATCGGGGCG
>CAZDAN010000150.1:0-5534 GCA_964503565.1 uncultured Bacteroides sp. | reverse complement strand
TAACCGCCAAATTTGGTATAAATTTAGCGGTTTGGCGTCGTCCCCATTCATAATACAAGGTGTAAAATAAACAGGAATACATTGAACACTTTTGCCAAAATCCCCAAATTTATTTCGGCGAAAAGTGCCAGAATCCCCAAATTTTACTCTTCCGTCGTTACTCTTCTAAGTACTTTTCGATAGTCTTCACCATATTCTCAGAATACTTTTCTTTCTTTTCATCATCATAGTTATTCTTGTTTGTTATGTTCCGCAATAGTTTCTTTCACAAACTTGAAGAGGGAGCCTTTGCTGTATCCCACTTGTTTGCCTATCAATTTCCCGTCGGGAGAAACGAGGAAGTAGGTGGGGTAGGCTTTCACATCAAAGCGGATGAAGATACCGTTGCTTTCCTTCATGTCGTTCCAGTTATGCCACTTGATGCCGTGCTTTACGGTGGCTTTTTTCCAGACTTCCAGTGGGTCGAGACTGATGCTGACCACAGCCACAGAGTCTGCCATCTGTTCGGCTATCTGTCCCATTTCGGGAACGCTCATTACGCATGGTTGGCATCCGCTGCTCCAGAAATCCAATAAGATGTACCGACCTGCCAATTCTGTCAGATGATGCGCATTGTTTTGGATGTCATAGAGCGTTTCATCGGTTATGCTATCGCCAATCTTTACGGATTGCGTAGGATAAAGAAAATCGTATGCCAATCGTCCTTGTTTTGAATGCTTCAGTTCATCGGGCAGGGTTTCATAGAGTGCCTTTAATTCATTCATGTAGGGCATATATGCAGGAGAAAGTCGGGCACACTTTGCATAATCCAAAAAAGTGCCCATCCAGACCTGCGAGTGAGGCATTGTTTTCATGTACTCAATTTCAGCTTTATAAATCTGCGTGAGTAACGGAATACTTATCTTACGTAATGAGCGGATTTTCTCACTTGACCGTTTCATGAATGCTGTATCATTACGATTCTTTTTCTCTGACCTTTCCAAATATGTGTATGTTTCCTCGGCGGCTAATGCCGCATATTGCTTACGAATATCCATAGCACACGCTTGCAGTGCATTTTGATCTTTCTGTTCTGCAATATCACTGGTCACTATCCACGTGCTGAGTAGTTTGTCTTCTCCCTTGATTTGTATAAATTTGCCAGGAGCTACCCAAACGGGCAATCTGTGATTAGGAAATCCTTTACCTACTATCCATAAAGCAAGTTCACGAACTTCCGATATGGTATCGGTAAATGAAAAATGCCCGTTAATAACAGTGTCCAATGCATTTTTGCCATTATTTACTTTTAATCTGACAACCACACTATCGGGAACATTACTTAATTGTCCTTCAATCAGGAATCTGTTGGAGTTCACATTCGGTTTGCAAGCGCCCAACGAAACTATCACCAGCACCGCCCATAAAATACTTTTCTTTCTCATATTCTTTATATTATTAAGACGTTTTTCCGCCACAAAGATAACGCAACGGTTTAATTTTACAAAGGGATGCACAACTTTTTTGTAATCACCCCCTTTTCTTTTAACGCTAAAAATTAGTTGGTTACATAAATTAACAGTGCAAAGGTGTCTTATCCCTTCTTTGCTTCCTAAAAAGAGAACTCACACCCAATAGGGAGTGACTCCCTCACCCCTTACAAATCTCGTCTGCCGGGCGGGCGGTTGCCGTCTTCCACACGCGCCAGCCGATACAGAGGGCGACGAGCAGGGCCAAGCCCACAAAGATGACGGGACAGAGCCACAGGGGAATCCCCACCTGATGGATGTATCCCTCCAACCAAGGCTTGACGCAAACGTAGGCGACGGGGAAACCCACCAAAGCCGCAGCCACAAGCACCACCAACTGTTCGGCAAAGAAAAGTTGCAGGATGTCGCCCACTTTGGCACCAAATACCTTGCGCACGGCAATCTCCTTGCGCCGTTGCTCGCAACTGATGGTTATCAGTGAATAGACACCGAACAGGGCTATCAGTATGCAGACGGCCGTCATGACGTAGAACAATCCCAGCAATGTGTCCTCGGAATGGAGCAGTTGATTGAAATTCCTATCCACATTGGTAATGTTCCAGCCATTTCCATAGATGCTCCAATCGTTAATGCCACCGGTGAAACGGATGCTGATGGAATCGCGCAAGGCCGGCCATGAGCCGGAACGGTAACTGAAGCTGACGCTTTGCCTTTTCCCCTTTTCTATTTCATCTTTTGTCTTGGGGACATATAGCATCGGCTCCTGTGGCACAATGAGCGACTTTGAACTGACATTACGCACCACGCCCACGATGTTGTATCTCAAGTTTTGGAGAAAGGTGTCCACCGGATGTGTCAGGTTCAGGATTCTCACTGCCGACTCGTTTGCCATAGCCACCTTTTCCTCATGGTCTTCTATCCAGCGGCCTTCCAACAGTTCCAGTCCCCAAAAGTCGGCCTCTTCACGAAGGATGCTCTTGATGGTGATTGCCTTCCTTTCGCTTCTGTCTTCATTAAATATGATACGTCTGTAACCGGAATAACCGATGTTGTTGCATCCCGCCTTCAACTCATTCACATCGGGATGGCTGCGCAGGTAATGTGCCACCTCCTCCGTCAGTTCGGATTCTTCCCATGATTCAAATATCGCACGGTTTTCGTATTTGAACCCAATGTCGGTGCTGGTTCGCAAGTAGTGGAGTTGCAGAATGATGACCGACGTGAAAAACACCAGCCCCATGCTGATACCCAACTGCACCCATTGGCTTAAAGGGCGGAAAAGGCTGCGTTGACCGTGTGGGGCCGATTGCCCTTTGTGCAGCACGCTGTTGAGTGATTGACGTTGCACCCACCAGGTGACGCCTGCCAACAGAGGCAAAGTGCCCAAGACCACGACAAGCATATAAATCCCCATTTCGAGAAAGAAGAATGAGTCTTCTTCCTCAATGTGTGTAATGTCCTTAAACTCGGGCAACGTCAGACCGACGAACAACAGGCCCAATAGACCGGATGCCAGAAGCAGTAGGACAAACTCGGCGAAAAGCAGGGCCAGCAGTTGCTTGCGCGACGAACCGCATGCCAACCGTAAAGCCAACTCACGTGTCCGCATACGGATGCGGATAACGTATAGAGAAAGATAATTGAAGACTGCACACACAATCACCAATCCTCCCAAAAGGGCAAAGATGCGGATATGGCCGATTTTGATGAGACCATCAGCATTAGAATATTCCGTGCGGAAAGAGTTGAGCCGGACAACCCGTGTCTTCATAGAACCATATTTTTCGACCTTATCGATAAGGACTGAGACGGTGTCAGCATCAGCCTTGACATGCAATTGCATGATGTTGTGGTAATCAAGCATAATCCTGTCTTTGTTCGCAGTCTGTTCCGCTATTTCCTCTGATTTGAACGGTATCAGGCAATCAAAGGGGAAAAGAGTGTGTTTTCCCCAACCTTTCACCACAGCCGCCACCGTGTAGGTGCCGTTTTCCCACATTTTGCCTTTGATAGCTGCTGGGGTGTCGGATTGGAATGTCAGGTTGACTTCATTGCCTATGCAATTGGTTGTGTTGAACAGTTTCAATGCCAACTCGTCCGTTATGACCACCCCGGTTCCGTCAGGGTGCATCAGGGGGTAAGCTCCGGCAATCAATTCGGGTTGGAATACGGGTAAATACAACGAGTCCACCACCGTGACTTTTGCCGGAACTTTTTCATTTGCACTTAAAGGAATGTGTGTGCAGCGGAATGTTGTGGCCCGTTCCACTTGGGGGATTTCCTCCATAGCCGTAAGAGCCGCAGAATAGCGAGTTGTCGGATAAACTCTCACCCAATCATCATTGGATGTAATTTGCAAATACAAGTTCTCCGCCTCGGGATGAAAAGCGTCATACGTCGTCTCGTACCTCCACCACAGGGAGGAGAGGGCAAAACAGGTGAATCCTACAGCCAGACCTACGAGGCTCAGCAGTGTCTGTAGCTTGTATTTCGTCAATTGGCCCAAGGCCATGGTCAAATAGTGTAGCAGCATGTCAGTTCTTTAGTTTATAGTAATACTTTTCTTTCTTTTCATCATGGTTATTCTTGTTTGTTATGTTCGCAACAGTCTCTTTCACTCCCACCCCAATTCCTTGATGACTTTGGCAATCGTTCCTTTGTTGTAGCCGCGGGCCACTTTTTGGATGCGGTGGTCGGCATCGAGGAAGAAATAGACGGGCACTCCGCGATCGCCACCCACATAGGCATTCAGCACCTCGTCGTTGCCGGGCAGGAAGGGGTAGGTTATCCGGTGGTGCTCCACATAGTCAATCAGGCTCTGCACCTTGTTGCCCCACGCTTCGATGGAGACCACGTTGAACCGCTTGCTCATCTCCACCAGTTCGGGATAAGAGAGGGCACAAGGGCCGCAACCGAGTCCCGTCAGGTTGATGATGGTGGGCTTGCCGCGCAGGCTCTTCAGGCTGACCTCCTTCCCGTCGATGTCCTTCAGCGTCCAGTCGGGTGCAGGTTTGCCCACGAGTAGCTCGGCCACCGAAGGGTCTTTCTTCTTTTGCTCCTCCCTGCCCACGAAGTGCACCTCGTAACCCTCCTCGGGGATGTAGTCGGTGGCCACGATAGGCTCTTTGGCCGGTTGGTCGCTCCACGAGGTCAGGTGGCAGGTGATATCTTGCACATTGTGATTCATCTCCCTGAGGTAACGGTAAGGCATCTCGTCCGTCTTGCGAATCCACAGGGTGTAAAACGAATATCCATCTTCTTCGCTGAGAAAGAAAGACGGTCGGGGAATTTTGTAATCACGTCCGAAGAACTCCACCTGTTGGTCTTCGTAGATGCTGAGTTTGTAGATGTAGTCCTCCTCCGTCTCTTCCCTGACCAGTTGGATGCTGTCCGTGGTGGTGAGCATATAGCGCATAAGGCTCTTTACGTAGTTGAAGAAGGGAGGGCCGTATAGACGGAAAGGGAGCAACTTGCTTTGCTTGTCTTGGAAGTCCTTGACGGTGATTGTCTTGTCATTGTCATTAACGGTAACGGAGAGCGTTCCATCATAAACAAGAACTCTTTTTTCTGCCTTTACATCCTCTACACAAGAGAAGCCCAAAATCGTATCCGCCGGATTGTCATGTTCCGTCACTTTACCTTGCCTTATCCTGTTCCATTTCTTCTCGTAGGGAGCTTTCGATTTTTCCGTGGTTTCATACTCCGCCACTTTGATTTTCTCCACATTGGCCAACACCTTCTTGAGGTATTCCTCCTGTGTCAGTTCCCGATTGCACGATGTACATGTCGTGCCCACTACTATGGCGGCCATCATCAGTGCCGCCAACAAAATACTTTTCTTTCTTTTCATAGTTTCTTCTTGTTTATTTGATTTAGATGTTCCTCTACTCTTTCTGTATCATAATTTATATTACTCTTGTTTTATATAAGCGTACCGTCGTAGCAAAAGTAAAGTTTAGACTTTGTGCTTCCAAAGAAAAAATCTAAAAGTTTTCGTTTAGAAGTGGCCAAAAATCTAAAAACTTCCATTTAGATTTTTCAGATACGTATAAAATGTTCGGTTTT
>CAZDAN010000149.1:0-5612 GCA_964503565.1 uncultured Bacteroides sp. | reverse complement strand
TCGCAATCCCATTTCGTCTCTATTTCATCAAAGGGAGACGCTGCATAACGGATGCGTTCCTGCATAAATATGCAAGAAAATAAAACAAGAGTGCGTTGAAGCACCGGCCATAAATGAGCCTTTCCACCCTTTCGCTCCTAAATATCCGCGCAAGCGTAGGAGAATTTCCGCCCGTGCGCACCAGAAATTCGGATCGTGTGCAGGAGAATTTCAGCGGAGCTTTAGGAACATTTCTTAGGAATTTTAGGATAGATGCCCCCAAAGGGAGCGTTTGGACGAAATTTACAAATACCCTCATAGCATCTTCGAATGCATAATTATACAACCATTCTGCATATATATACAAAACTAACCGCACGAGAATCACGCATTTTGGGTGCTATTTTTCTTTTGCACGAAAATGGGCAAAATCTCAATCACGCCATAAACAACTGAAAACCACCCTTATGATAGAGCATCCTTAGCTCTGAGATAAGGCAGACTTAACCATGGAATGACGCCCGTAAAGAGATGCATTTTTTCTGTTTCCTTACATTGAAGATAGTGAAATATTTACAGTGCAACTCATCCAAACAACTCCTGCAACACCTCCAAAGAGCGGAGCTGAGGAAACTGGGGAATATGGAGGCGATAGAAATCGTTGAGAACCTCCAAGCAACGGACACGCTGATGACGATTGAAGGAAAAGAGATGCATGGTGGAATAATCCATTCGCATGAGGCAAGGCAACATGGCGGCCTCTTCGGGACGAAGGTAGTGACCATGAAGAGGAGGCCGACGACAGAAGCAAGCATTGAGTAAGTCGAAACAATCGCCCGTCAGGTAATCGTCAAGATTGGGGTAAAGGCCCAAAAAGCGGGAAAGACGCATGAGAAAAACAAGATGAAAATTGGCCACCGCACTACCCTCGCAAGCATCGAGAATGCGGATGGAATGCACCAAATAGGTAAAAAGAGGACGATTGGCCCCCTCTTCGCGCAAGGCGTGATGAAGAAACTCGCCCAAGAAAAGGGCAATGGCCGACTTGCAGGGATCGAGCGGCAAGGAGTGGAGCGGATGAAGCAGGCGGGCTTCGGTGATACGACGAAGCTGAGAGACGTTCCGCCCCTCAGCCTCCAAATCGAGCAACGCCAGAGGATAAAAAAGGGAAGGACGAACAGAAGCATTTCGCGCGCGCGATACCTTTATAATATAAGAGGCACGCCCCACAGATTCAGTGTAGGCGTTGACGATGTGCGAAGTGTCGTTGTACTTCAAACAATGGAGCACGACGGCGGCGGTCTTTTCCTGCATACAAAAAACTATATTTTATTCTCACCCGCAAAACTACAAGAAATATGGGAAAAACACAAGAAAAGAGAGTGATTATTTAAGAGAAGCAAGAAATCGGGGAAAACATCCAAAGAACAAAATACCATAATTATCAACGAATTATGCATCAAAGAAAGAATCACCGAAGAAAATATTTCTAAAAAAAGAGCCGAAATATTTTGCTGATTCAAAAAAAGGCCGTACCTTTGCATCCGCAAATGAGAAACAAACCCTCAGGAGCACCGCGAAAGTGGTTTTAGGATGGCCCGTTCGTCTATCGGTTAGGACGAGAGATTTTCATTCTCTAAAGAGGAGTTCGACTCTCCTACGGGCTACTAAGTAACAAGATTTTTAAAGAACAAAATTTAAGAGATTAGTCGAGATGGCAAATCATAAATCATCAATCAAGAGAATCAGACAAGAGGAGAAGAGAAGACTCCACAACAGATACTACGGTAAGACAATGCGTAATGCTGTTCGCAAGTTGCGTGCAACTAACGACAAGGCAGAAGCTGTAGCGTTGTATCCGAAAATACAGAAGATGTTGGACAAGTTGGCAAAAACAAACCTTATCCACAAGAACAAGGCTGCAAACTTGAAGTCCAAATTGTCTGCACACATCAATAAACTCGCTTAATATTTAGTCGGACTTAATCCGCAAATAGCGGTTTCAGAAAGGCCACACCTTCACAAAAGGTGTGGCCTATATATTTTTTGAGAATATTCATCCCTTTTAGCCTTCTTTTCCCGCTTTTTATTTGCCCATTCAGCAAAAAATATGTATCTTTGCTTGCTTTCTGTAGCCAAGCAATATTCAAAGGTACAGAGAGCCATTTAGAGTGATTTAACAAGCAAGACAAAATGGCTGAAGAACAAGAAAAGCTGAACAATGGGGCGGATTATTCCGCCAGCAACATCCAAGTGTTGGAAGGCTTGGAGGCTGTGCGCAAACGCCCTGCCATGTATATCGGTGACACAGGCGAAAAGGGTTTGCACCACCTGGTGTATGAAGTAGTGGACAACTCCATCGACGAAGCCCTCGCCGGATATTGTACACACATTGAAGTGACCATCAACGAGGACAACTCCATCACTGTGCAGGACAACGGACGTGGTATCCCCGTAGACATGCACCCGAAGGAACACAAGTCGGCCCTGGAGGTGGTAATGACCGTGTTGCACGCAGGTGGAAAGTTTGACAAAGGCTCCTACAAGGTGTCCGGAGGTCTGCACGGCGTGGGTGTGTCGTGTGTGAACGCCCTCTCAACCAAGATGATTACCCAGGTACACCGCGACGGAAAAATCCACCAACAGGAATACTCATGCGGAAAGCCCGTGACCGCCGTAGAGGTGATTGGCGAAACAACCATCACCGGCACACGCCAACAATTCTGGCCCGACTCGGACATCTTCAACATGACAACCGAAAACAAGTACAACATCCTGCAGGCACGCCTGCGCGAGTTGGCTTACCTGAACGCCGGCATCACCATCACGCTGACCGACCGTCGCGAGGTGGACGAAGAGGGCAACTTCAAGCAGGAGACCTTCTATTCAGAGGAGGGATTGAAGGAATTCGTGCGCTTCCTCAACTCGTCATACGACAAGCTCATCGAGGATGTCATCTACATCAACACCGAAAAACAGGGCGTACCCATCGAATGCGCCATCATGTATAACACTTCGTACCGCGAGAATCTGCACTCTTACGTGAACAACATCAACACCATCGAAGGTGGTACGCACGAAGCCGGTTTCCGTATGGCCCTGACCCGCACACTGAAGAAGTATGCCGAGGACAGCAAGGCACTGGAGAAAGCCAAGGTGGAGATTGCCGGCGAGGACTTCCGCGAAGGACTCATCGCCGTCATCTCAGTGAAGGTGGCCGAGCCTCAGTTTGAGGGACAGACCAAGACCAAGTTGGGCAACAACGAAGTGATGGGTGCCGTACAGCAGGCTGTAGGCGAAGCATTGGGCTACTACTTGGAAGAGCATCCGAAGGAAGCCAAGGTGATTGTGGACAAGGTGGTGTTGGCCGCAACGGCCCGTATCGCCGCACGCAAGGCCCGCGAGAGCGTACAGCGCAAGAGCCCGATGAGTGGTGGCGGATTGCCCGGCAAGCTGGCCGACTGCTCGTCACGCGACCCCGAGCGTTGCGAACTCTTCCTTGTCGAGGGAGACTCGGCCGGTGGTTCGGCCAAACAGGGACGTTGCCGCGAGTTCCAAGCTATCCTGCCCTTGCGCGGTAAGATTCTGAATGTGGAGAAGGCCATGTGGCACAAGGCGTTCGAGAGCGACGAGGTGAACAACATCATCCAGGCAATGGGCATCCGCTTCGGCATCGATGGCGAGGACAGCAAGGTGGCCAACATCGAAAAAATCCGTTACAACAAGGTTATCATCATGACCGATGCCGACGTCGATGGACGACACATCGACACCCTTGTAATGACACTCTTCTACCGCTATATGCCGCAGCTTATCCAAGGCGGACACCTCTACATCGCCAACCCGCCGCTCTACCTTTGCAGCAAGGGCAAGGTGAAGGAGTATTGCTACACCGAGGAGGACCGTATGCGCTTCATCGAGAGGTACGGTGGCGGTAGCGAAGGCGGTATCCACACCCAGCGATACAAAGGTCTTGGTGAGATGAACCCCGAACAATTGTGGGAGACAACCATGAACCCCGAGAACCGCATCCTGAAGCAGGTAAGCATCGAGAATGCCGCAGAGGCCGACTACATCTTCTCCATGCTGATGGGCGATGATGTAGCTCCCCGCCGCGAGTTTATCGAAAAGAATGCCACTTATGCAAACATCGATGCGTAATGCGTTACAGATAAAAAGACAACAGATAAAAGAGAGTAAGTAGAAACTCTGGACAACAACATTATTATTAGTAGAAGGGGCCGCACCGTGATGGTACAGCCCCTTCCTTTTTAATGTATAATGAAAGTTATCAGAATCTTACATATACCTGCATTTGCAGCATGTGGTAAGTCTTGTCGAGCGCGTTGTCATCGCAAAAATTGTAGCCACCTTGGAAGAGGAGATTCTTGTCGAGCCAATAGTTGAGAGCAACGCCGTAGAGGCTCTTCTGGGTAGCAGAAGTCTTGTCGTCGCGATAGACATCCCATTTTCCATAAATCTTGAACTGGTCGCCCACGGGCACCCCCACAGCAGCATACCATCCGTCGGCCTCGTCGCCTAAGCTGGTATTGCTGACGCTCTTTCCTTTTGAAGTGATGTATTCGGCACGGGCGGTCCAGTCTGCTTCGTATTTCACACCAAACGCCATACGGTCACGGTCAACGGTGACACCATTGCCAGTGTATTTGCCTTTCCACCCGAAAGCACCAATTTGAAGATTCTTGAAGGGAGAAAGCCAAAGACCACCGATGATGTCCTTGTTCCCGTTGGCATCCTTGTGGTTTATGCCTTGTCCGTTATACACACCCACCTGGTAGTGCAAGAGGTTATGCTCATCATTGCCCACAGGGAAGAGGTCACCTTGAAGCATAAGGCCCAAATCACGACCGCCGCTTGCATGTTCACCGCAACGGTCGTTCATGCCAGCCAGTTTGCTAATAACCTGTGCATTAGAGCCAAACCCCACAGTCCACGGATTGTAAGGGTTCTCAAATGTAAAGACACGTTTCATCTGTCCGAAGCGTACGTTGAGCCACGAATATTTCACCCACTCGGCATAGGCATCAATTACACGAGGCCCTTTATCAACACCGGGTGCTCCGGCCATCTCTGCCTGAAGGCGGTACTTGAAGTCTTTGGCTACAGTGCCGTTGATATAGACGCGGGCATAGCGCAGGTTGAAGCCTGCCGTCTTGTTCACGCTCTCATCGGTATAATAGGAATAGTCTCCCACGATGTAACCGCCGAGCTTGGCTGTAATAGGGGTGTCTTTCAACTTGGGAAGTTGTGCTTTGGCCACTTGGACAGTCCCACACATTGTGGCCAACAGAGCCACAGAAATGAGTTTTTTCATATCTACAGTTATTGTTATATGATATCCGAAAGAAAGATCTAAATCTTCAAGCATGAAGAACCGTATCTTGAAGTACTAAGAGCCGTATCTTGGACTCTGGAGGTCCATGGCTTGACTCTGAAGGTACCCATCCTGAGGTCTGAAGATTAGTATTCTTCTGACGTGAAGAATGACATTCTTCTTTCGTTAAGATTACATTCTTTTATTTTGTTCAATAAAAAAGGCTCACGCTTCATCGAGCGCGAGCCTTTTTATATAGAGAATATAATTATGCTTCTACATCACCACCTCTTTCCTT
>CAZDAN010000148.1:0-5656 GCA_964503565.1 uncultured Bacteroides sp. | reverse complement strand
ACAGTTGTCAGACAAGCAGTACCGAGGTCGTAAGTACCATCGTGCAAGAAGATGCGGAAGCGATTAGAGCCATCTGCCTTCTTCAAAGCAGCGAGGAACTCATCCACATTAGCAACCACAGCGTCGTACTGACCCGGAGTCACAGTCGGAGGAGCAATTGTAGTGAACTTGATAAGAATACCAGTCTTACAAGAGTTACCAGTCAAGTCTTTTACACTTTCTTCGGGTAAATAGAAGTAGTACTCTGTGTTATACTCAAGTCCCATATAAGAGAAGGTAATAGTCTTTCCACTTACCATACCCTCAAGTTCTTTCTTAACTGAAGGTTCACTTGAAACAGGATGATTAGTTGACAAAGAAGCAGTAACACCATCAACCAAAGCAACCTTTTCGTGGAAGTTAAGAACAATCTTACCTGTAGCCGAAGCACCAGTAGCACCTTCGGTTGGAATAGTAGAAACCAAAGTAGGATCCTGACCGTCGTCAACCAACTTCATAGCACCATATACGTAGATGTTGCTGATGGTCGTACCATCGTTGTCGGGAGCAGAAGAACCATCTACAGCACCGGTTGTATCGGGACGGAAGCGAACATAGACAGAAGCCTGGTTATTTGCATCCTCGCCGAGGGTAACGCTCACTGGATTCTCAGTCTTGGCACCGGCCATAGTCACACGACCGGCCTCGGTCCAAGCAGTACCGTCGATAGAGTACTCTACGATGACAGTAGTGTAGGCATTGTAGTTGTACATCAACTCAGCCTCCACGCGGATGTCGGTAAACTCGGCAGCGTTCATCTTGAACTCGTACCAATAAACACCCAGTTTCTTCCAGTTAACGGCAGCGCCCACGAATGACTCGTAACCACCGGCTGCTTCCTTAGACTTATCGAGCCAGCCCTGTACATCACCGTCGGCATTGGTCATGTAGAGTACGGCAGTTTCGTTGTCAACCGTTGAAGCAAAGTCGGCCGGACGACCGTTTCCACCCTTCTTGATGAAGTCCCAACCGATGATGTAATCGGCAGCACTGTAGATGGCAGTGTAAGCCTTGTTGTCATCCATCGTTACGGACAGAGTGGGATTAGACTCGCCATGTGCCCAGTTGGTAAACGTCAGGATGGGATTAGAGGCGGCAGAAATCTCTACCACAGTACCTTCTTCGTACATCTGTTTGCCATCCACGATAGTGGGAACGGGGTTGTAAGAAATCATATAATCGTTGGCATCGCCCTCAATCGTCATGGCCAATTCGTAGGTATTTACCTTCACAAAGTTGGCGGTCAGGACATCGTCGGCATTGACAGTCCAAGCAAACTTGGATTCAGTAGATACTTCTTCACCGGCAGCATTAGTCCAGTTCACGAAGTTGTAACCAAAGTTTTCGATAGCAGTCATGGTGAGCACGGTGCCCTCGTCGTACTTCTCGCTAACGGGATAAACAGTCACAGTACCAGCCTCAGCCATATTGCCGGCAGCAGCCAACGTATATTTGGCCACATCAGCCACCGTACCGTTGACAGTACCGTGAATCTGAACGTCGCTGAAGCCGATAGTCTTGCTGCTACCCAAGCTGCTGACTTTCACTACGAGTGAGAAACCTTCAGTAGAAGCCAACGAAGCGGGAACATCGAGCGTAAACTCTTCAACCAGCTTTTCGTTGCCGGCAAACTTGTCATCAGCCAGCGTCTTGTTGTTACGCACGGGAATCAAGCCAGTAGCAAGAGTCTCTTCCTGACCGTCGCCAGTGCGAGCAATCACGTCGAGTAAACCACCGTCAGTACCGAAACGCTGAACCTTGGCGCTCACCTTAGTCGGAGTAAAGGTCAATCCCTTGGCGGGCTTGATGCTCCAAATCACAGTGGGGTCAGTAGCATCGGCAGGCATTACGGTCACGTAATTAACGTTCTTGGCAGAACCTGTACCCAAAGTGAACGAACCGGTAGAAACAGAGTTCATGGTGAATGCACCTTCGGGAGTAGTCACAGCGGGGTCAGTAGCACTGGCAGTGAAGGCCCAAATGGCGCTGGCAGCGGCATTGTCAAAGACAGCACCGGCAAAGCTCTTTTCTACAACAGGCAGCACAACTTGAATCCAACGGTAATATGAACCGTCACCGATAACCACCTCTACCGTCTCGGCCTTGTTGGCTACGGTGTAGCTGATGGTGTTACCGCTGGCATAGTCAGTCTGACCATCGATGGTAGTAGTAGTGATGGCACTGTATGCTTCCATAGAAACCACAGCATCCTTGCATGAAGGCAGGACGAATTTGGTTCCGCCGTTCATCTGTGCCCAATCGTTCCAGTTTCCGTTGGCAATCTTACCGCCGGTCACGTCGATATCGCACTTCACATCAATAACCTGGCCGTTCACTGTAGCCTGAGCTACCCAAACGTGTCCGGAAGTACCCTGCCATCCAATATTAGGAGCACCGTTCTTGCGCTGGAAGTCCCACTTCAGAGTGACGGGTTCCTTGCGGTCAGCCAAAGAGACTGTGTTATCGGTGAAGACAGGAGTCAATGTCATATCGGCCGTAGGAGCAATCTCCTGACCGATGGCGTATGTAGTGGTTCCGTCGGTCCAACCGGTCAACGTCTTGCCCTCAGCATAGAGAGTGAAGTTGACGGGAACGACAGTCTTTTCACCAACAACAACCTTCACAGCCGCAGGAAGGATTCCCTCGGCAGCTACGCCACCAAGGTCATAAGTAACCGTAGCTTCGCTGATGACTTCGGTCATCTTCTCTACGGCAAAGTAGGGAGTGTAAGCACCGCCCGAAATGGTCAGTGTGGCAGCCTCGCCAGTATAGTATCCGTAAGCAATGTTGGCATTCTTATCATTGTGGTAGCAAGTTCCATTGTTGGTATTGAATGTACCTACAGTTTCACCGGCTTCGTTTTTGATAACCACATCGCCACCCCAAGCGCAAGTACCCATAGAGATTTTCACGGGACCTTCCACTTTCACGGTAGCAGAGAAGTTGCCCAAACCGTGTTCGTTGCTGTGGAACTTACCACTCACTACAATATTGGCTGATGCATCATCAGCAGCCACACGGGTGGCAGTGCCATCCTCGGCAATAGCTACACCAATCGTGGTGATATTAGTTTCATCAGCGGTAATCATCTGACCGTCGGTGAAGTCAATCTTAATATCCTTCCAATCAGAAGCCACAGCCTCAACGGCAGTTACCGAAATATAGGGAGAATAGGTAGTGTTCTTGATTGTAAGTGTAGTAGCACCACACACATAAGTAGCATAAGTAATCTGCTCTTCGCTCTTTGTGCGGCTGTAGCAACCGGTCTTGTCAACGGCCACTTCCTTCACGTTACCCTCGGCATCGGTAATGGTAGCTGTCGCACCGCCGTAAGTACACTGGCCGAAACCAACCTTCACGCTTCCGTTCACGGGCACCTTGATGGTGACGGGAGCCCATCCGTGGTCGTTGTGATACTTACCGCTGATGACGAATGTAGCCAATTCACTGTCGGCAGCCACACGAGACATGGTTCCATCCTCACCGACAACTACACCAAACTCAACATTGGTCTTGTTGGTGTATTCTGCATCGGTAAGCAACCATTGTCCGGTCAGGTCAAGGGCAAAGTCCTTGTATCCCTGAGGAGTCAGGTCGGCTTCCTTCTTCACGGTCATCTCAAACACATTCACGCAATAGAACTGATCGGAGTGGCAGAGAATCTTGAAGGTGTAAATGGTTCCTTCGTAGAGGTCGAAAGTCCAGGTATAATCGTTACCCTTGTTCCAATCGCCACTGTTGGCAATGGTCTTCTTTTCAGAAGCAACGAACTCTCCGTTAGCATCGATGTAGCCTACGGTCACACCCATATTGCTGTTGGTCGTACCAATCATAGAGGTAAACGAATAGGTACCTGTTTCTTCGGGCATTACGTCAAAGAGAACGTATGAACCTTCGTGTGAACTGTCAATCAACTGATTGTCTCCCTTGGTCACACAATCCGTGATTCCGTAAAGGTCACCGGGCTTCACCACAATCTCTGATGCACCAATCATCAAGGCAGCGTCCACCCACACGGGATATACGCTGAGATTGGCAGCCGCATCGCCAGCCTTCACCTCAGTGCCATCGGCCGTAGCCCAATGAGAAAACTTCTTTCCATTGGGAGCAGTAGGCAGAGTTGCAAGCAAACCGATGGTTTCGCCCGTTGCATAAGGAGTCTTGACAAACTCGGTATATGTGGCATTGGCCGAAGTGTATGCCTCGTTGTAGTAAGTCACCATAAAATCTACGACAGCCTTCTCGACAGAGAAATAGCGGTTGTAGTCCGAACCGGTGATGGTCAACGTAGTGGGTTCACCCACATAATAGCCGTAGCTGGCTGTCTGGTCGTTCTTGTAGCAAGTCTGCACGGTCTGGATGTTAATCACCGTTCCGTTCTCGGCAGTCACCTTCGCTTTGTTCACACCACTAAAGGTGCAGTTACCCACGCCCACCTTCACGGCTCCATCAACGGCAATCACCATCTTGGAACCCGTCCAGCCGTGGTCGCTGTGGTAAGTTCCGCTCACTACAGCGTTAGCCGTAGGGTCGTAGTCGGGCACACGCGTCAGGGTACCATCGTCGGCCACCACGATACCATAGGACACCGTAGCTCCCCCAACCATTTCCTCACTCGTCAGAAGACTGTTCAGGTCAATCTTCACATCCTTGAACGCCGCCGTTGCCGGAAGAACTCCCGCCAAGGCCACCCAAACAAGGACGAACTTGAATAAGTTTTTAATGTTCATAATAAATTTGTTAATAAAGTTGTTAATAAAATTAGTTATGTAATTAAAAAAAATTATTTTCCATATCTTTCGGCCAAGCAAAATTCCCTTCTATCAAATAATCCCTATTAGGTAAGAACGAAAGAGCGTGAACGCACACGGGACAAACGACAAACAGCCTCCCCCGTCGTGCACTTCTGCCTCCGAAACAGTGTGCAATATTAGCACTTTTTATCCAAGAGACAAAAAAAAATGAGAAAAGAAATCAAAAGCAATGAATAAATCCTTTCGTTTTATGTTGTAGAACATGTTTTTCGCATCTGCAAACGAAAAAAGGACACCAAGGGCACAAAAAAATTATCAGGTGTCCGAGCCCGTTCCATCAGTTGAAAGAATCCTTTCTATCAGTTGACAAAAAAAGCCTCGGACACTTGATAAATTCCAACATATCTTAAGACACCTTGTTCTTGTCCCAATCCATCCAAGAACCGTCCATAGAGAAGACAATCCCCCCTTAAAAAAATAAGTGGACGCGCCATCAATGACACATCCACTTGTTATGTAAATCTGAGAATCCTCTTCTTACTTCACCTTGGCAACGATAGCCTTGAATGCTTCGGGGTGATTCATGGCGAGGTCGGCCAACACCTTGCGGTTGATTTCGATACCAGCCTTGTGAAGGGCACCCATCAGTGTTGAGTAAGACATTCCTTCCAAGCGAGCGGCGGCGTTGATACGCTGAATCCACAATGCGCGGAAAGTACGCTTCTTGTTACGACGGTCGCGGAATGCATAAGTAAGACCCTTTTCCCAAGTGTTCTTGGCAACTGTCCACACATTCTTGCGGGCACCGAAGTATCCACGGGTAAGACCTAAAATTTTCTTTCTCTTAGCTCTTGAAGCTACAT
>CAZDAN010000147.1:0-5678 GCA_964503565.1 uncultured Bacteroides sp. | reverse complement strand
AATTAAAAAAAACATGAAAAAGATTCTATTGGCCACCGCTCTCGCACTGACGGTGTCGGTGCAGGCACAAACAAAAGATTCTATCGACACGGTACAGTTTATTGCTGTGTATGATTACCTAATCAACACCACGAACTCCGAAGGTCGTGAAGTTGCCGACTCCATGCAGTTGGCCGTACTCGTAGGGAAACAAACAACGAAGTACATTGAATTCAATCGTGCTATGACGGATGACTTTGGAGAGTGGAGAAACAAAGTTTATCAGATAGGAGAATGGAATGCGCGGCATCAAAACCTCCCGGTCATCTACATGAATCATCCCGAGGGGAAGATGAGTTCCTTTGATAAGATTGTTCCTTATAGATACCTGATAATCGATGACATTCCATCCATTGATTGGAGTTTATCGGAGGACACACTGAGCATCGGCGGATACCTATGTCGCAAAGCCACTGGGAAATATGCAGGCCGCACATGGATGGCATGGTACACTGAAGAGATTCCTTCATCAGCCGGCCCATGGAAACTGCGTGGATTGCCGGGATTGATATTACGGGCGGAGGACACAGAAGACATCTTTTCGTTCTCCATTGACCAAATCATGAAAAAAAGCGGTCCTATTATCTATATGTCGGAAATGGATCATCAAAAAATCTCACTCAGCAAATTCATCGCCCGACGTAACAAGACCTTTTGTAACAAGCGTTACGTCCAAAATCCACGTTACTACATCCCTGACGGGGCGTTGGACGATGCAGTAGAGATGTGGCCGGGTGGTCCCATGCCACCCGCTGAAGAAAAATTGACTGTAATAGCCCGCGATTTAATCGTTCCTAAAAAAGTAAATGTCTATCAACCATTGGAATTAAAATAGAATGAAATTATGAAGAAGATGTTTACAATCCTTGCTCTCGCACTGACGGTGTCAGCGCAGGCACAAACAAAAGACTCTATCGACGCGGCGCAGTTTGCCGCGATTTATGACTACACTGTCCGGACACAAGACGATGAAGGAAAGGATGTGTGCGACTCCATACAAGTGGCCGTGCAGGTGGGACAACGGGTGACAAAGTCCATGCCAAGGAGCCATTATCAGGCAGGAGGAGACAAAGACGCAGGAATCACGGAGTATCGGAAGTTGATGGAGGTACAGCATCGCGAAACCTTGACGCACATGCCCACCGTGTGGACAAACTATCCCGAAGGAGAGACCACTGTGCGCGAAGTGATATTCCCCCAAGAATTCGAAGGATATGAACCTACCCCCTCATTGGATTGGACGCTTACGGACGACACACTGACCATCAACGGTTACCTCTGTTCGCGGGCAGAAGTCATCTTCCGAGGCACCCGTTGGACGGCCTGGTACACCCAAGAAGTCCCCTCGTCCGTAGGCCCGTGGCGTTTGCGCGGATTGCCTGGAATTATCGTCAAGGCAACGGGCAATGCCCACACATTCACCCTGACGGAACTGCGCCACGAGAACTCGGCTATCACCTATGCGCCCGACATCAAAGTAGAGCGAATGAAATACCCCAAACTGTTGAAGTATCGCAACCAAGTGTTCGGAAACAAGCAGTATCCCAAGAATCCCTGTCACCACATCCCTGGAGACATAGCAGAGTACATCGAACAGCTAACTGTCATAAAGAACGAGAGTGGCGACGGTGGCTACATCCTTGTCAACGGCAGTTTCCACATGTTGCAGAAGGCCCACGTCCACCAACCGTTGGAGGAGTAAATCACCATATCGCTACACAACTATGACCGTTGGCCATGAACTATGGCAACACACACATTGAGCATACAAAAAGGGGCTGTGCAATGCACAACCCCTTCATTCTTTCGCCCGTAAGTGAATTACTTACGCAAGCCGAGAGCCTTAACGATAGCACGGTAACGGTTGATATCGCGATCCTTCAAGTAGTTGAGGAGGGCGCGACGCTTACCTACCAACATGGTCAATGCTCTTTCAGTGCTATAATCTTTACGGTTTGCCTTGAGGTGCTCCGTCAAATGGGAGATACGGTATGAAAACAAAGCAATCTGGCTCTCAGCTGAACCAGTATCAGTGTTAGACTTTCCGTATTGTCCAAAGATTTCTTGCTTCTTAGCAGCGTCTAAATACATAACTTGATTAACTTTTAAAACGTAAAACTTTCTTTAGCGGGTGCAAAGGTACAACTTATTTTCCGATACACAAGCCTTTTGCCCGTTTTTTCTTCACTTTTTATGCAAAAAGGGGGAAGAATACCGTGTAAGGACGTAGTTGTACAGTATGGAAGTGTATGCATGGAGTATGGAAGTGCAGGCTTACGGTATGGAAGTGAGCAAACACAGGTTCATCAGGGCAAATAACATACGATTAAGGATGATGTTTCCTCAGCGTGAATTCAAACCGCAATCCGCCATTGGGACGGTTGGTGGCAGTGATGATGCCACCATGAAACATGACGGCATGTTTGACGATGGCAAGGCCGAGTCCGGTGCCACCCTTCTGGCGCGAGCGTCCTTTGTCCACCCGATAGAAACGGTCGAAGAGGTGAGGCAGTTGCTCCGGGCGGACTCCTCTGCCATCATCTTCAAAGCGGATACGGCAGGCCTCTCTGTTGTTCTCTATCAGTGATATGTAGATGTTCTTTCCCTCGGAGTAGGCAATGGCATTTTCTGTGAGGTTGCTGAAGATGGAGCCTATCAGCGCAAGGTTGCCATCAACGGCCACCTCCTCGCGAAAGTCGGTGTGCAGGGTGAAGCGCTCCTCCTCGGGCATTATCTCGAGCTCTTTGGATATCTCCTTGATGATGTGGTTTATCACAACACGCTCTCTGCTGATCAGCTGTCCGCCATCCTCCATGCGGGTGATGAGTGAAACATCGTTCAGCAAGCGGCGCAGGCGTTCGTTGTGCGTATAGCAATGCCCGATCAGCTCCTGCCGTTTTTCGTCGCTGAGGCTGATGCCCGAAAGCAATGTTTCGAGGCACACTTGGATGGATGCCACGGGAGTCTTCAGTTCGTGATTGATGTTGTTCGTCAACTGGCGTTTGATACGGTTCTTTTCCTGCTCGGCTTCATAACGGTTGACACGCTCGATGTCCTTGCCCAATTTGCGGGTAGTAAAGTAGGCCAACACACTCATGGCCAGGCTGATGGAAATCATGACCACGAGGAACGACCAATCGGCTTCGAGCAAGTCGTGAAGTGTGTTTGAATAGGGGATGGCTGTGCGGACAATGACTCTTTCGCCTCGTGTGGCCGAATAGAAATACTCCCGTCCGTCGCTGGCAGATTGTCGCCCGATGTGATAACCCATGCCGTTTCTCAAAGCATTGTCAATCTCAGGACGGTTGCGGTGATTGTCGAGCGAATCAATCGGGATGGTGTTGTCATAGACGACGGCTCCCGAAAGCGCGATGATGGATATGCGCAACTCCTCAAACGGCTTGTCGTGTGTGGCGATGTAGTCTTCATACACCAATCCCTCGTCCACCACCTCCAACAGATGGCGGTTGTAGAGTTGCAGCTGTGCGTTCAGGAAGTCGGACTTGTATTGCTTCTCGCGCAGATACTGGAAGCCGATGAAGCAGAGTACAATCGTCCACGAGAAGGCGAGCAGCATCAGAAACAGCCGCTTATGAAAGGGTGTCTTAGTCACGGAAGCCATAGCCAAAACCTGAACGGGTTACAATGTACGAGCCGTATGCTCCTATCTTCTGACGAAGGCGGGTGATGTTGACATCAATCGTGCGGTCGAGCACCACCACCTCGTGGCTCCACACCCGGCTAAGAATCTGTTCGCGCGAACAGATTTTCCCCCGATGCCTGATAAGATAAGCCAATAACTCAAACTCCTTTCGGGCAAGCTTCACCTCCTCGCCATCCACCGTACAGCGCTTGAACGCCATGTCGAGCTTCAACCCCTCCACTTGCAGCACATGAGGTTTCTCTGTTGGGAGAGTTGAGGTTTTGCACGTGGATATCCGGCGCAACACACTCTTTACACGGGCAATCACATTTCTGACGGTGTAAGGCTTCATGATGTAGTCATCTGCTCCGAGATTCAATCCCATCACCATGTCGTCCTCCGTGTCGCGAGCGGTACAGAAGATGATGGGGATGTCGGCCGTCTTTACATCGGCTTTCAACATCTTCGCCATCTTGATGCCACTGATTTCACCCATCATGATGTCCAGCAGGATGAGCGAATATTCCGTCAGGTCATAAGTCAGCGCCTGTTCGGCACTGAAGGCCGTATCGACATCATACCCCTCGTTTTCGAGGTTCAGCTTCAGCACCTCGCACAGGGTCTCCTCGTCGTCCACAATCAATATACGTTCTGTTGCCATATACCTTTTTTATATATTAAGCCGATGCAAAATTACAGAGAATTGGCGAACGGTGAAACGTCGGAAACAAGATTTAATAGAAATGTAACAATTTGCCCCAAATGGGCATTTCACGAAAGGCTAACAGTTTTGAAACATTTATGAAGCGTGGCCCCCGTACCTTTGCAGCGTCAAAATTTAAATACTAAATGACGATGAACAAGAAAATGAAAATGGCCACAATGGTGCTGCTTATGGCAGGAATAGGCCAAGTGACTAATGCTGGGGGGAAAGCTCCTATTCCCAAAGGAGGAACTGTTCGTGGACGGGTGGTTGACAACGAACAACAACAAAGTTTGCCAGGCGCCTCGGTATATATCGAAGATTTGCGTACTGGTGTCACCAGCGACATCAATGGATTCTACACATTGCCCAATTTGCAACCCGGTGTTTACACGCTGAAGGTGTCCTATGTGGGATATGAACCTGTCGAAGCTACTCTGACGGTGACAGAGGGTAAAACGTTGGAATATGACATTGTGATGAACGAAGGGGTTTCCCTTCAGCAGGTGGAGGTAAAGAGCGCCTTCCAAGGACAAAGAAGGGCTGTGAACATGCAGAAAACTGCCATGGGAGTGAAAAATGTAGTTTCGGCCGATCAAGTGGGAAAGTTCCCTGATGCCAACATCGGTGATGCGCTGAAACGCATCAATGGCATCAATGTGCAATACGACATGGGAGAGGCCCGCTTCGGACAGGTGCGTGGCACAAGTGCCGACCTTACCTCGGTGACAGTGAACGGCAACCGCTTGCCATCGGCCGAAGGAGATACTCGCAATGTACAGCTCGACTTGATTCCTGCCGACATGGTGCAAACCATCGAGGTGAGCAAGGTGGTAACCAGCGATATGGACGGCGATGCCATCGGTGGCGCCATCAATCTGGTTACAAAGAATACACCTTATAAACGTGTGCTGAACGCTACGGTTGGAAGCGGATGGAACTGGGTGAGCGACAAGATGCAACTGAACCTCGGATTGACTTACGGAGACCGTTACTTCGATGACAAACTGGGAGTGATGCTGGCCGCTTCGTATCAAAATGCTCCCGGAGGAGCCGACAACACCGAATTTGAGTACGATGTGGATGACGACGGAAATGTGTATCTTGACAAGGCCGAAATTCGCCAATACTACGTCACTCGCGAACGGCAGAGCTATTCACTGGCTGCCGACTACAAGTTCAACCCTAATCATAAACTCTCGTTTAAGGGCATGTATAATCGTCGCGGTGATTGGGAAAACCGTTACCGCATCACCTATAAGAAGCTGAACGAAAAGCCCGAGAAACAATCCC
>CAZDAN010000146.1:0-5732 GCA_964503565.1 uncultured Bacteroides sp. | reverse complement strand
AATACCAACTGGCGGTAAACAATGGTCCCAACCACCTGCACGGAGGTCCCACAGGATATCATGCACGAGTATGGGATGCCGAACAAACAGATGCTCAAACCGTAGTAATGAAATACCTTTCTGTTGATGGAGAAGAGGGATTCCCCGGCAATCTGCAAATGACCGTAACTTTCACATTCACTGACGAGAATGAGCTTATCATTGATTACAAGGGAACTACCGACAAGAAAACCATCGTCAACATGACACACCACGGCTTTTTCAGTCTTTCGGGCTTAGCCAACCCCACAGCCACCATAGACAACAACATCGTCACCATCAACGCCGACTGGTACACACCGATTGATGAGGTGTCTATCCCCACCGGTGAGATTGCTCCCGTGGAGGGAACTCCGATGGACTTCCGCACACCACACACCGTGGGAAGCCGTATCGACGAGAAGTTCCAACAGCTGATCTATGGCGTGGGATATGACCACTGCTACGTACTGAACAAGAAGGAGCCGGGCGAACTGACCTTTGCCGCCAAGTGCGTAGAGCCTGTCAGCGGACGCGTGATGGAAGTCTATACCACCGAACCCGGTGTGCAGGTATATACCGCCAACTGGCACAACGGATTCGAAGGAGCACACGGTGCCACCTTCCCAGCCCGTTCGGCCATCTGCTTCGAGGCACAACATTTCCCCGACACCCCTAACAAGGGACACTTCCCCAGTGTAGTGCTGAACCCGGGAGAGACCTATACACAACGCACCATCTACAAGTTCGGTGTGGAGAAGTGAGAAACAGACATATAGCTTAAGCTAATGATAAAAGAAATTATTAATCATCTAAAACAATAAGAAAAATGAGCCAAAAACAAACGCCGAACTATACGTTCGCACTTATCGTCGTGTTCATTGTCTGCTTCCTCATCGGATTCGTGACGACCATGAACAATTCAATGATTGAATTCTGCACTAAAGCGTTCAATCTGACAGCCCAACAGGGACAATATGTCAACACCGCTTTCTACGGAGCTTATCTTTTCGCTATCCCATTCTCATTGCTGATGAGTAAAATCGGCTACAAGGGAACCATGATTCTTGGTCTTTCTGTTGTAGGTTTGGGCTTCGTAGTCAACTCTTTCGGTATCGACTCCGCCATTGGAGCAGGAGCTGACGTTTATACCGTATTCTTGGCTTCCATGTGTCTGGTAGCAATGGGTGTTGTGATGCTGCAAAATGTGGCAAACCCCTACGTTATGGTGCTTGGTTCACCTGAGAAGGGTGCTTTCCGCATGACCCTTTCACAGGCCTTGAACTCTGTTGCAACCACCGTTGCCCCGATGTTCATCACGTCAGTGATTATCGCAGGTAAGACTCCTGCCCCTGAGCACGTTCCCGGCCCGTTCCTCGGTTTGGGTATCTTCACATTGGTTATCGCTGCCATCCTCGTTGCTTTGAAATTGCCGAAGATTGATGAAGGCAAGCAGGCAGAGGAAGCTGGAGAAAAGCGCGAATACAAGAGTAGTGTGTTCAAATATACTCACGTATGGTTGGGTGCCCTTGCCATCTTCATGTACATGGGTGTTGAAATCGGTGTTCCCTCCATGTTGCCTTACAAAATTGACAATGCAACAGAGTTCCTTCCCCTCTACTGGGGTGGTATGATGGTGGGTCGTTTCATCGGTGCAGCCATCCTCAGCAAATTCCAACCTCGTCCGTTGTTGACCACTTGCTTGGTTGCAGGTGCCGTTTGCGTTGGCCTCTCATTGGTATTGCCAGGTATGGCTGGTGTATATGCCATGTTGGCCGCCGGCCTCTTCCACTCTGTCATGTGGCCTTTGATTTTCAACCTCGGTCTGCAGGAACTTGGTCCTCACACCAAAGCTGCCAGCGGTATCATCAACACAGGTGTTATCGGTGCTGCAACCTTGATGCCCGTTCTCGGATTCGTAGTTGACAATGCGGGCGTAAACATCGCCATCTGCTGCATGTTCATCTTCTATGCCTACATCATCTGGTTCTGCAACAAGGGTTCGAAGATTGGATTGAGCAAATAACGCAACAAACAAAGGAAAGCGGTTGGCTCTCAATGAGTTTTGCTACTTTCCTTAGCACAAATAACGCTATAGAATTATTATCAAACCTATTAAATTTAAAACATATGAGACTTACTATTGATGACGTAAGAAGTCGCTTCAAGAAGCACTTCAACAATGCAGAAGGTTCAGTTTATGCTTCACCCGGTCGTATCAACCTGATTGGTGAGCACACAGACTATAACGGTGGATTCGTATTCCCCGGTGCTGTACAGCAGGGAATGATTGCCGAAATCAAGCCTAACGGCACACGCACCGTGCGTGCCTACTCTATCGACCTGAAGGATTACGATGAATTCAACATCGACGACGAGAAGGGTCCTAACGCAAGCCACTTCCGCTATGTGTTCGGCGTGGTTCGCGAAATGATGAAGTTGGGCGTACCCGTAGAAGGCTTCGACACTGCTTTTGCCGGTGATGTGCCCCTCGGCGCAGGTATGTCTTCATCAGCCGCTCTTGAGAGCTGCTTCGCTTTCGCTTTGAACGACCTCTTCGGCGATAACAAGATTGACAAGATGACGCTGGCCAAGGTGGGTCAGGCTACCGAGCACAACTACCTCGGCTGCAAGTGCGGCATCATGGACCAGTTCGCTTCTGTGCACGGAAAGGCCGGCTACCTGATGCGCCTCGACTGCCGCAGTGGCGAGTTTGAATACTTCCCCTGGAATCCCCAAGGATACAAGCTCGTTCTCGTTAACTCATGCGTGAAGCACGAGTTGGTGGGTTCTCCCTACAACGACCGTCGTCAGAGCTGCGAAAACGTAGTGGCAGCCATCGCCAAGCGTCACGAAGGCATCGAAACCCTGCGCGACTGTACTTGGGAAATGCTGGAAGAGGTGAAGGCGGAGTGCAGCGAAGAGGATATCCGTCGTGCCACTTACGCTATCGGCGAAACAGACCGCGTGTTGGCTGTTTGCGATGCATTGCAGAAGGGCGACTACGAAACCGTTGGCCAGAAAATGTACGAGACTCATGCCGGACTCAGCAAGGATTACGAAGTGAGCTGCGAAGAGCTTGACTACTTGAACGAGATCGCCAAAGATTGTGGCGTGACCGGTTCACGCATCATGGGTGGCGGCTTCGGCGGTTGCACCATCAACCTCGTTGAAGATGCCCTCTACGAGCCGTTCGTTGAGACTGTAAAGACCAAGTATAAAGAGAAATATGGCAAAGACCCCATCATCATTGACGTTGTCATCGGTGATGGTTCACGCAAATTGGTCTGAGACAAGGATTGGAAGAAAGAGAGAAAGGTGTGTCGATGTGTCGGCACACTTTTTTAATTTAAACATTGCCCTGCCCTGCTTTTTGAGGTGGCAGCCACAAGAGACGTATGCTCTTGAGCAAAGACACGGTCTGTCGTCCATTGCCAACAGTTTGGCAAACGCCTGTCATTACAGTGGCAGGGGTCTGCCATAGGCTTGGCAGAACACCGCCAACGCATTGGCAACATCCAGCCAATACGTTGGCAACAACACACGGACGCTATGGCAACAACACACCAAAGGCACAAAGACTGCTTTCGACGATATACGATAGCATCCGGAGGTCTGCGACCTTCAATTTGATGCCGCACTTCGGTCGGAATCTTCTTTCGTGCGCGTGCACGCAGGAGAAAAGAGAAAGAAACTTCGTTTTTATGTTGTAAAACATATAAATTTTGTATGCTTACTCAAAAAATAAGTGTTACTTTTACACCCAAATTCGAATTTTATTTTTTAAACCTATTAGAAAAGCTATCATGACGTACATGAAAAGTGTTTTGGGTACAGGTGTAATCCTGTCATTATTAACCGCTTGTGTTCCCCAACAGTCCAAGCAGAAGTTGACTCTTTCAGGTTTGAACCCTGAAAACTTCAAAAAAGAGGTAAACGGCAAGCAAACCGACCTCTATGTGTTAAAGAATGCCGCCGGTATGGAGGTTTGTGTAACAAACTTCGGCGGACGCATCGTGTCCATTATGGTCCCTGACAAGAACGGGGAGATGAAAGACGTCGTATTGGGCCTTGACAGCGTGGGCGCTTATCTGCCCGAAAACAACCAGACAGACTTCGGTGCATCCATCGGCCGCTATGCCAACCGCATCAATCAGGGCAAGATTGTTGTTGACGGCACAGAAATCCAATTGCCGCAGAACAACTTCGGACACTGCTTACACGGCGGCCCCAACGGATGGCAGTATCAGGTGTACGAAGGTTCAATGCCCAACGATAGCACTGTCGTGTTGGTAATGAACTCTCCCGACGGTGACGAGAACTTCCCCGGCAACGTGACAGCCACCGTCACTTACACCCTCACCTCAGACAATGCTATTGACATTGACTACAAGGCCACCACAGACAAAAAGACGGTTATCAACATGACCAACCACTCATACTTCAACCTCTCAGGTGACCCCAACTTGAAAATTACCGACCACCTCCTCTATGTGAATGCCGACAACTACACTCCGGTTGATGACACTTACATGACAACTGGTGAAATCCTCCCCGTAACCGGCACTCCGATGGACTTCACCACCGCAAAGGTTGTGGGTAAGGAGATTGACAACTTCGATTTCGAGCAGTTGAAGAACGGTAACGGCTACGACCACAACTGGTGCTTGAACACCAATTGCGACGAAAGCCAGTTGGCCGCCAAGTTGACAAGCCCCATCACAGGCATCACACTGGAGGTTTACACCAACGAACCGGGTGTTCAGGTTTACAGCGGTAACTTCTTGGATGGCACAGTAACTGGCAAGAAGGGCATCGTGTACAACAAGCGTACAGGTATCTGCCTCGAAACTCAGAAGTATCCCGATACTCCCAACAAGTCAGACCTCGAAGGTTGGCCTTCAGCCACTTTGGAGCCGGGACAGACTTACAGTAGCCGTTGTATCTTCAAGTTCGGCGTAGAAGAATGTGTAGGAGAATAATCAATAAATCAAAACAATAAAAAAACAAAATCAAATTATGAATTGGACATCAAAAGAATTTGTATGGCTTGACTGGACAATCCTGGTTGTAGGCATACTGTTGGTTGCATGGGCCGTATATCGTGCCGTGCAGAAAGACAAACAGAAAATGAAGGGAGCCGACAGTGAAGACTATCTCTTCGGTAAAGGTGAACCTTGGTATGTGATTGGTGCTGCTATTTTTGCGGCAAACATTGGTTCAGAGCACCTTGTAGGTTTGGCCGGAACTGGCGCAAAGGATGGTGTAGGTATGGCTCACTGGGAAATGCAAGGTTGGATGATTCTCATTTTGGGATGGTTATTCGTACCTTTCTACCAACTGTTGAATAACAAGATGGGCAAGATTATCACCATGCCCGACTTCTTGAAATTCCGTTATACCCAACGTACAGGTTCATGGTTATCCATTATTACACTGATTGCCTACGTGCTCACGAAAGTAAGTGTGACAGCTTTCACTGGAGGTATCTTCTTCGAGTATTTGTTAGGACTTCCCTTCTGGTATGGTGCCATCGGCTTGATTGCAGTAACTGCAGTCTTCACCGTATTCGGTGGCATGAAGGGTGTGATGACATTGTCTGCCATCCAGACTCCTATCCTTATCATCGGTTCATTCTTGGTACTGTTCTTGGGTCTCGCCATGTTGGGCGACGGCAGCATCAGCGAAGGTTGGACAGCTATGATGGCTGCTTG
>CAZDAN010000145.1:0-5754 GCA_964503565.1 uncultured Bacteroides sp. | reverse complement strand
GAACTAATTACAGCAAAGCTTGGGTTGGAATGAAGAGTTGCGGATTTTAGGATCATTACTAAGTAGTTGTAATATTATTGAATAGTACTCTTCTTAACATTTCTCCGCCACCACCATGGCCCAGCGGTTGTTTTCGTGGTGCTCCACGAAGGTGAGGCCGTTGGCCGTGAGGCTCTGCCGGATGACGGGGATGTCGTCCACGTAGAAACCGCTGAGGAAGATGCGGCTGCCCTTGGTCATGCACTGGGCATAGGCATCCATGTCGGCGGTGAGGATGTTGCGGTTGATGTTGGCAATGATGAGGTCGAAGGTGGGATGCTCGGTGCGCAACACGTCGGCATCGCCCAGGCGGACGGTGATGCAGTCGATACCGTTCAGATGGATGTTGTCGGCCGAATTGCTGACACACCAGTCGTCGATGTCGATGGCAGTGATGGCGGATGCTCCGCGCTTGGCGGCCAGGATGGCCAGGATGGAGGTGCCGCAGCCCATGTCGAGCACGCGTTGGCCCTTCAACTCAGTCTCCAACAGACGGCTGACCATGAGGTTGGTGGTTTCGTGGTGGCCTGTGCCGAAGGACATCTGTGGATTGATGAGGATGTCGTATTCCATCTGGGGCGTGTCCTTGTGGAAGGTGCTGTGGATGACGCATCGGTTGCCGATGATGATGGGCTGGAAGAAGTTCTTTTCCCACTCCTCGTTCCAGTCTTTGTCCTCCTGCTCTTGTGCGGTGTAGGCAATGGCTACGTCGGGCATGGGAAAGTCGGCGATGATGCCGCGGATGGCAGACTCGTCGTAGAGTTTCTGTTGGATGTAGGCTTTCAATGTGGCTTCTTCTTCCACAAAACTTTCAAAACCAATCTCTCCGGCCAGGGCGGTGAGCACGTCTTGGGCGGTTTCACTCCAAGGGGTGAGGGTGAAGGTGACTTCTATGTAGACCATTTTATAATTATGAATTATGTTTTTTCCAATATCTCCTGTTTTCAATTTGCGAAAGTACTGCTTTTCTGCTGAAAAACCTCTTTAAATTTCTTAAAATGTGAAAAGAAGCCGAAAAACTACTGTTAAAATGTGAACTAATAGGAAAACTTTGTGAAAAAAATGAGTTTTTCTACTTGTGATATGAATATTGTTTCCTATATTTGCAGTAGAGATATGTTAAAGTGGGCACATGTATGCCTGCGGATAGTAACAATGGTGGGGGAGGTGAGAGGCCCTTACCTTATAATTATAAGGAGACATAGCGTTATGAAGAAATTGGTATTATTATCGTTTTTGCTGGCAGCCCTGTCGCAATTGGGGATGGCACAGAGTATAGGCGATGATCTCTACTTTGTTCCTAAGAAAGAGAAGAAAGAAAAGACTACAAAAGTTGAACGTAGTGACGAACAGACTGTGACTGTGGTTACTTCGGATGGAAAGATACGGCGTGTACCGGCCTCGGAGACAGGTGTGGCCACTGTTTCGAGCAAGCAGTTGCAAGCGGCAACGGCAGCAACCGTGCGCGATGCCACCGGTGTGGAACGTGATGTGGATGAATACAACCGTCGCTACACCTCTGCCAACGATGAAGAGGTGGCGTATGTAGAAGAAGAGGAGTCTGTTGAACCGGTCGGCGAGTGGGTGAACGGATTTGAAGGTACACAGGAAGAGTATGAATATGCTACCCGTCTGATTCGTTTCCGCAGTCCGCGTGTGGCTGTGCCGGTAAGCAGTCCGCTTTATTGGGACTTGGTGTACAATTGGTCTCCATACGACTGGAATGTATATGCCGATGGCTTCTATGCATACGCTTTCCCCACATGGAGCAATCCTGCCTGGTGGAGTTGGCACTACGACCCTTGGCACTGGAACTACGGATGGAGCTGGCACATCGGTTGGGGTGGCTTCGGCTTCGGCTGGGGCGACCCGTGGTTTCACCACCATCATCGCTATCCTTATTGGGGGTATTATCCACATCATTACCATCATCATGGTCCTATTTGGACTGGTGGTGGCGGATATATCGGTGGCGGTTGGCGCGATGGATTCTATTATGATAACCGTCGTCGTGCGGCAGACCGTCCCAATGCTGTGCGTGGTGACCGTCGCGAGAGCAACACTGTGCGTGCTACCCGTGAAAACGATCGGGGGGCTGTGGCCTCGCGTGGAAACTCATCATCCAATGCCAACCGCACATCGGGACGTGTGGTGACAGGACGAAACTCTGATGATGCTGTACGCTCGACAAGTAATAATCGTGGATTCACTATCGGTGATGCCACTCCGGCAAACGGACGTGCCAGCCGCAATACGGTGAGCCGTAGCAGCGAGTCATCCTCAAGCCGTTCTACCGGCAACTATACACGTAGTAGCAGTTCGCGTAGCTCTTCATCGGGCGAGGCTACGAACAGCAGTGTGCGCAGTTCTTCATCCCGCAGCTCTTCGTCTGGTAGTGTGTCGGGTAGTAGCCGCAGTAGCAGTTCACGCAGCTCCAGTGGTTCGTTCAGCAGTGGTGGCGGCAGCAGCCGTAGTTCCGGTGGTGGCGGTGGCGGACGTTCGGGTGGCGGACGCAGATGATGAAGTGAATAAGGAGAAACAGAGTAATGTACTTTGTATGACATAAAATATAGATGATATGATACTGAAAAGTAAGAATATAATAATAGGTGCCGTAACTATGCTCGTTTCGGGAAGTGTTGCATTTGGTCAGACACAATACGATGCAGCCCGCCTGATTGATACCGACTTGAACGGTACAGCTCGTTTTGTGGGTATGGGTGGTGCCATGAGTGCGCTTGGTGGCGACATCTCCACCATGGGTAGCAATCCGGCCGGTATCGGGTTGTTCCGTAGTAACGATGTGGTAGGAACTATCAGTTTGAACGATACGCAGGTAAAGAGCGACTTTGAGGGGATGACCGGAAAGGAAAACCGCTCGCGTATATCTTTCGACCAGTTAGGCGTGGTCTTCAGCAACAAGTATAGCAATGGGGGTACTGTCCGCTATGTGAACATGGGTATAAACTATCGCAAACAGCGCAACTTCAGCAGGAAGATGGCTCTGTATGGCAATCTGTTGGGCATGTCGTTGAGCGACCAGATAGCCTCGATGACAAATCGGGACGAGAGTGGACGTTACAATCCGTTGCCATTGAATGATTATTATCAGATTTACAACGAACTTGGCGGAAACTATTACGGAGATGATTGGAGTGATGTTTCGTGGTTGGGTGTGTTGGGCATTCAGGGCGGACTTATCGGTCCCCAAATCGGTCCTGATTATGAAGAGGGCGACGAGCCGTTGGTGGATGGCAATGGAAACCCCATAAGGAATGAGAATGGGCAACCACTTTATGAATACAGACACTATATTGGTCTGCCTGGGTACGAGACTGAGTATCATAGCCGCGAAACAGGCGGAGTGAATGTGTTTGACCTGAATCTGTCAACCAACATCAATGACCGTGTCTATTTGGGACTTACTGTCGGGTTCTATGATGTGAACTACAAACGTTCATCGGCATATAGCGAATGGGGGGAATTTGACGGAATGGCTACAGAGTTTACACTGAATAATGATTTCCGGACAGAAGGTACGGGTGTGGATGCCAAGTTGGGTGTTATTGTCCGTCCTTTTGAAGAGTCGGCTTTCCGTTTGGGGTTGGCATTGCATACGCCTACTTTGTATAAGTTGTCTGATCGCCATTGGGCAACACTCTCATCGTCGTTGGACGACTATTATGGCGAAACCGATGTGGCTCAGTTTGACTACGAACTGCTCACTCCTTGGAAGTTCAATGTCAGCATGGGACATACCCTTGGCACGTCGGTGGCTTTGGGTGCCGAATATGAATATACTGATTATTCTTCGGCCGAATTGCGCTATGATGATGGCTATGAAATGGTCGAGGAAAACGATTGGATGGACGAAGACCTGAAGGGCGTGCATACGTTACGTGTGGGAGCTGAGGTGAAGCTGGTGCCCGAGTTCAGCTTGCGTGCGGGGTACAACTACAGTTCGGCTGCTTTTGAAAAAGGAGCCTACAAATGGCTTTATCCCAATACGACCCGCACGGATGCAGAATATGAGAACATGATGGCTCGCAATACGTTTACTGTCGGGTTGGGTTTCCGCACCGGACAACTCTATGTGGATGCGGCCTTCCAATATACCCATCAGAAAAGCGAGTTCTATCCCTTCGACAGCCAGTTCAGCTACGAAGATGCCATGGTGCAATATCCGTCGGCCGACGGATTGTTGCCTGCCACCAAGTTGACAAACGAACGCAGTCAGGCATTGCTGACCGTAGGTTACCGCTTCTGATAAAAAGCAGGAAAGAGGCTACAACAAATCATCCTTTTGATTGTTTTTGTTATGGAAGGGTCACAAGGAATGTGGCTCATGAACTCATAACAGATTGAACAATGAAAAGAGAATTTTGGATTCGTTTGGGCGTAGCCCTGCTGATTGTGTTGCTTCTGTGGTGGCTTTATGTTGCCATCTTGGTTGATGAAGACGAAGGACTGGCCGCAGTGGATATGGTGCAAATGTTGTATCGTATATAATAATATAAGAATAGATGGAAAAGAAAACTACTGGCATTACGATTGGGATGCTTCGCGGCATTACCGCCTTGTTGATTGGTGTTTTGTTGGTCTTTTGGTCACAGAGTGCCGTGACTTATCTGATAATGGCCATTGGCTGTTTGTTCCTGATACCCGGTCTGCTCTCATTGTTGACCTATTTCCGTAGGACCACATCCGAAGGCGAACACCGTTTCGGGTGGTCTCAGGTGTTGGGGGTGGGCAGCATTCTGTTTGGCCTTTGTCTCATCGTCAGTCCCGTTTTTTTTGAAAAGTCACTGATGTATGCGTTGGGCATCATTCTCTCCTATGCCGGACTTAGCGAAATTGTCCAACTGACAATGGCCCGCCAGTGGGTGCGTGTGCCTGCCGGGTTCTATGTGACTCCCGTGTTGGTGATGCTGTTGGGCATCTTCATTCTGTTCAATCCCATCGAATCAGCCAATGTGCCCTTCATCATCTTAGGAATCGGTTGCATGGTGTACGGACTCTCTGATATGGTAAATGTCATTAAATTCCGCCAACGGAACAGTGATGCTACAGAAGCTGTGGTAGTGGAAGAAGATGTGATGCACGAAGTGCCTCAAATTGATGAAAAAGGCAGTGTAAGAGATGTTTAGGACGATTTTTAGAATGCTTTGATAATGCTCTGAAAAAAGCGACTTGCTTTTTGAAAAATGCGACTTGCAAAAAATAAAAAGCGACTTGCATTTTCTGAAAAGCAAGCCGCATTTTTTTTGGGGTGTCTGCTATCTGATAAACAACAGTTCGCGGTACTTGGGCAATGGCCACATCTGGTCGTCGATAATCAGCTCCAGTTGGTCGATGCGTTGGCGGATGCTCTCAAGCATGGGGGCAATCGTGTCGTGGTAGGCAATGGCCTTTTCGCGTTCGCTTTCGATGCGGTTGGCCACTTTGCGTGCCTCAATCATGCGTGCCACATTCTCCTCGATGAAGTTGTTCAGTTCGGCAATCTGCTCAATCAGGTCGATGTTCTTGGCCGACAGCACGGTAGCCTTCTCGGTAGGGAACAGTTTCTTTGTCTTGTAAGCATTGTCGATGAGGTCGCTCTGATACTTGGTGGCTACGGGGATGATGTGGTTCATGGCCAGGTCACCCAACACACGTGCCTCAATCTGTATATTCTTTGTGTAGATTTCACACTTCACTTCGTTTCTGGCAGACAGC
>CAZDAN010000144.1:0-5767 GCA_964503565.1 uncultured Bacteroides sp. | reverse complement strand
CAGACGGTTCTGTCTGTCATCCCGATGGACGATTTGGAGAAACGTTTTAATTAGCTACGGGTTATTAGCCCGTAGCTATTTTTATAGCTGAACCTTTTTCTTTTACGGATGTTATAGCATTCAAAAAGACGAATGAATATTATAATGAATCGTTAAAAGAAAAATGAGTATGAAAAAGTTTTTGGTTGTGCTGGCCATGGCTGGCAGTTTTTCGGGTTTGACGTATGCCCAGGAGATGGTGGAATCGGTAGAGATTATCGAAGTACCAACGGATAAATACGTGGTTCAGACAAACAAGTTCTGGAATAATTGGTTTGTCAGCGTGGGTGGCGGTTTCACCTCCGGTATCCGCCATGGCGACAAGAATTGGAGCGACCTCTTTTTCGATAACAATTATGGCCGTTGGGGATTCGATGTGGCCGTAGGAAAATGGTTCACTCCAGGACTGGGATTACGTTTGAAGTTCAATGGCCTTGACGGAGCCTATGAAGGCGACAGTTATACCCAACGTGCCTATCGCGCCGAAGCCTTGTTCAATGCCAGCAACATGTTTTGTGGCTATAGCGACACCCGTGTTTGGAATATTGTTCCCTTTGCTGGATTCGGATTCATTGGTGGGCACTCAGCCATGGACATTGGTGTACAGAGCAGTTGGAGGCTGAGCAGCTTACTGAATTTTTATGTAGAAGCAGCCCTTTTCATGGCTGACCGCCACGGCAAGATGCTGAAGTTCAACAACAGCTATGAACGCTATATGAATTTCTCGGCCGGACTTACCTTCAATTTAGGCGAGACAGGTTTTAAATCCGTTCCCGACGTGAGTGCCATGATGGCATTGAATGCCGCAGAGTTGGATGCTCTGAATGTTGCCTTAACCGAGCAGCAAGCCGAGAATGCCAACCTTAAGAATCAGCTGGCACAGAAACCGCGCGAAGTTGTGAAAACCGAAACCGTGTATCAAGGCGTAGGAGCCGTGCCTCAGTCGGTATTCTTCAATCTCGATTCCTACGAGATGGCATCAGCCAAGGAAAGTGTGAACCTGCAAGCCATTGCTGATGCAGCTAAAGCAAACAATGCCAAACTGACCATTACCGGTTATGCCGATAGTGCCACAGGCGATGCCACTTATAATCAGACCCTTTCACTGAAACGAGCCGAAACCGTAGCAGCCGCTTTGGAAAAGATGGGCATCAGCCGTGCCAACATGGTAGTGGAAGGCAAAGGAGGAGTAGATACCTTGCAACCCGACTCCTATAACCGACGTGTCATCATCACTATGGGAGCAAAGTGATTTATAAACATTTTGCAACATTCTATGTAAAGAAACTAAATACCACTCACTCTCTATGCTTCAAGCGGCGGATAACTTATCCGCCGCTTATCCTTGCTTTATCCATAGGAGAATATCATCCACTTACGTTCCGTTGTTTGACTCATTATTAAAAAGAAACAGGGAGGGGTATTTACTGACAATTCCATAAATAATCTTATAAACCGCCACTTTATCTTAAAAATATGTTAAGACTATCGTCCTAAATGAATAAAAAGCGATACCTTTGGAAGAATTTTTGAAACACATTTGTTTAATCATAGATAATCATCATGGAAAAAACACTGGTAATTCTGAAACCCTGCACATTGCAGCGTGGATTGGTTGGAGAGATTTTAAATCGTTTTGAACGTAAAGGATTGCGTCTTTGTGGCATGAAAATGATTCAGTTGACAGATGAAATACTGAGTGAACACTATGCGCATCTGAGCACTAAGCCCTTCTTCCAACGGGTGAAGGATTCCATGATGACGGCACCTGTCATCGTATGTTGTTACGAAGGCGTAGATGCCATCGCCGCCGTGCGTGCATTGGCCGGTCCCACGAATGGACGTCTGGCAGCTCCGGGTACTATTCGCGGAGATTATAGCATGAGTTTTCAGGAGAATATCGTTCACGCGTCCGACTCACCTGAAACCGCTGTTGTAGAATTGGCTCGTTTCTTCAAACCTGAAGAAATATATGAGTACAAGCAGGCGACGTTTGATTACCTCTATGCAAACGATGAGTATTGATTGAACTCAGCATATTAAAAAGGAGTAAAAAAAGAATGATATTAACAAGATTCAAGGCGTTGGCTGCTATAGCCGTGACTCTGATGATGGGGACGGGAATGCAAGCACAAGACTTGCTGGCCCGACAGGCTCCCATGGACAAGAAGATGAGAGCCATAGACTCGGTGGCTTTGCATCGGCAGATTGTACGCGAACAGATGGAACATCCCGGCTACGGACTTTATCCGACATGGAACAATGACCAAGTACATGTTTATGGAAATGTAGCTGTACCCGATACATTTGTAATAGATTTGCGTGGTTTCTCCATGCCCACCAAGAACCAGCAAATAACCTCTAAATTTGGCTATCGCCGCCGTTTTCGCCGTCAACACAAGGGGATGGACGTGAAGGTGCAGATAGGCGATACTATTTATGCAGCTTTCGATGGCAAAATTCGTATAGTGGCAGACCAGGGACGTCGAAAGGGATACGGCAAGTATGTGGTTATCCGCCACGACAATGGACTGGAAACCATCTATGGGCACCTATCCAAACAGTTGGTGATAGAAAACGAATATGTCCGTAGCGGACAACCCATCGGATTGGGTGGCAATACCGGCCGTTCAACCGGTCCTCATCTCCACTTCGAAACCCGTTTGATAGGGCAGGAACTGAATCCTGAATTGTTGTTCGACTTTCCCAATCAGGACGTAACAGGCGACAGTTATACCTATTATTCCCCTCAAGCCAAGCGTAAAGCTGCCCAGTTAGCACGTGCCAAGGGCGAAAAGGTTCCCGAGGACTTTGATGTGCGTTATTATAAAGTACGCAAGGGAGATACTCTTTCGAAAATTGCCAACCGCTACGGAGTGAGCATTAACGAGTTGTGCCGGTTGAATAATATCAAGCGAACCACCACATTGCGTTTAGGCCAGTTGATACGATATTCGTGAGCCGGAAAATCAAGAAATGAAACATAGAGGAATGAAAGAATTGAAGGTGTGAAGAAGAGTTACCTTTCATTCTTTCATTCTTTTGTTATTATTTGTCCGCTAAAATGCGTACCTTTGCACCCAATTAACGAAAGCAAAAGAAAGATGAAAGATACCATACAGCAATTTGAGCAGGTAATGGCTTCGTGTCGCGAGCTTTTTGCCAAGAAGTTGCACGACTATGGAGCCGCATGGCGCATCATGCGCCCCGTATCGGTTACCGACCAGATATTCATTAAGGCCAATCGCATCCGCAGCCTCGAAACTAAGGGCGTAAGTCTGGTAGGCGAAGGAATACGACCGGAGTTTGTAGCCATAGTCAATTATGGTCTTATCGGACTGATACAGCTGGACTTAGGCTATGCCGAGCGCGATGACATGAGTGCCGAGCAGGCATTGGCGCACTATGACCGATGGGCCAAACTCACATTGGAACTGATGCTGAAAAAGAATCACGATTACGACGAAGCATGGCGCGGTATGCGTATCAGTTCGTACACAGACTTGATACTGATGAAGCTCTATCGCACCAAACAGATTGAAGGATTGGATGGAAAGATATTGGTATCGGAAGGCATCGATGCCAACTATATGGATATGATTAATTATGCCGTATTCGGACTGATAAAGTTAGATTTTGGAGAATAAGGAACAAAAAAATATCATTCTGACGGTCGCAGCCAATGTTTGTCGTTTCACTTTGGCTGCGGTGTTTGTCTTTTCTGGTTTTGTAAAGGCCAACGATCCATTAGGGTTCCAATACAAGTTGGGCGATTACGCAAGTGCCTTCGGATTGACAGACTGGCTGACTGACTCCATGCTGATGTTCTCCACCATAGCATTGGCCACCTTGGAATTCACGTTAGGAGTTTATTTCTTCTTTGGAATCAACCGGCGGCTGACATCGTGGGTAACAGTGTTACTGATGGGCGTAATGACCCCTTTGACGCTTTACTTGGCTTTGAAAAATCCGGTTTCGGATTGCGGATGTTTCGGCGATGCTGTGGTATTGACCAACTGGCAAACCTTTTGGAAGAATGTAATACTTTCAGTGGCCGCTATACTGGTTTTGTGCTTACGCAACAAGCTGTTTCGAGTCGTCACCCGACGTAGCGAATGGTTAGTTTCGGTCAACACGTTGCTTTACATCATCATACTTTCCTACTATAGTCTGTATCATTTGCCAGTGTTTGACTTCCGTCCCTACCGTATCGAAGCCAACATTTCCGAAGGAATGGAAGTGCCAGAAGGAGCCAAAATGCCAGTGTATGAAACCCTTTTTGTAATGGAGAAGGAAGGCGAACGTCAGGAGTTTGCTTTAGAGGATTATCCTGACAGCACGTGGACATTCGTGGACAGGAAGACAGTACTGAAGGAAGCTGGTTACGAACCACCCATTCACGATTTCGCCCTGTTGCGTATGGCTGATGGTGAGGACATCACAAAGGAGGTTTTAGCTGATAGCGGATTCACCTTCTTGATGGTCGCTCACCAATTAGAAAAAGCCGACGACGGCTATTCAGACCTGCTGAACGAGGTGTATGATTATTGTCGGAAACATGGTTATGCCTTTTATGGACTCACCGCTTCGACCCAAGAGATGGTGGAGCAGTGGCTAGACCGCACGGGCGGTGAATATCCCTTTTGTAGCGTGGACGACATTACACTAAAAACTATGGTACGCTCCAACCCCGGTCTGATGTTAATAAAGAATGGAGTGGTACAAAACAAATGGGCCAACGGGGATATTCCCGATGAATATCAATTGACAGCTCCGTTGGATCAGCTATCCTTGGCACAAGGACATGTGCAGGGGAAAGGGATGAAGATTATAGCTTGTATTTTATGGTTCCTATTGCCACTGATGCTTATATCATTACTCGACCGACTCTACTTCAACTACAAGCGGAAGCAGTTGGGAAAGCAACTGAATTATAGATGACAATAATAATATTAACCCATTTAATTAAAAAGTTAGAAATGAGAAAGAACATTGTTGCAGGAAACTGGAAGATGAACAAGAACCTGCAGGAAGGTATTGCACTTGCAAAAGAGTTGAACGAAGCATTGGCCGCTGACAAGCCCAACTGCGACGTGGTAATCTGTACCCCCTTCATCCATTTGGCATCGGTAACCCCCATCGTGGACAGTGCCGTTATCGGTGTGGGTGCTGAGAACTGTGCCGACAAGGTGTCAGGTGCCTACACGGGTGAGGTGTCTGCAGAAATGGTTGCTTCAACCGGAGCACAGTATGTCATCTTGGGTCACTCTGAGCGTCGCGCTTACTATGGCGAAACCGTAGAAATCCTGGACGAAAAGGTAAAGTTGGCATTGGCCAATAACCTGAAGCCCATCTTCTGTATCGGTGAAGTGTTGGAAGAGCGCGAAGCTAACAAGCAGAATGAAGTAGTAGCCGCTCAGTTGGCTTCTGTATTCTCTCTCTCTGCCGAAGACTTCAGCAAGATCATCCTTGCTTACGAACCCGTATGGGCCATCGGCACCGGTAAGACGGCCACTCCCGAGCAGGCACAGGAAATCCATGCTTACATCCGCTCGTTGGTTGCCGAAAAATATGGTCAGGAAGTTGCAGACAACACTTCTATCCTTTATGGTGGCAGCTGCAAGCCCAGCAACGCCAAGGAATTGTTTGCCAACCCCGACGTGGATGGTGGCTTGATTGGTGGTGCTGCTTTGAAGGTTGCTGACTTCAAGGGCATTATCGACGCATT
>CAZDAN010000143.1:0-5834 GCA_964503565.1 uncultured Bacteroides sp. | reverse complement strand
ACAAACAAGTAATGCATTAATTATTAGTTACTTAATTTATAGAGCATCCCTTTAATTGATTTTCTCGAACTTGTAGCCGAGACGCTTCAGCTCGATGGCCGCTCCGATGCGGAACATGACGCGGCATGTGCGGGCAAAAACGTGGAAAGCCATTGTACTCTGTGGTTCAATATTCTCGCGGCGGATGAGACTGACAGCTAATTCGCCACACCGCCGGAGGTGGTTTTCGATATTGCGTGCCTCGTATCCGTCGAGGGAGAGACCTAACAAGTCGCGCACGATGTGTTCGTCCATATCGTCGAATCCCTGTTTGCCGTAGTAGGCCTGATAAGGCGTTTCCTGGCGGACTGTCCAGTCGGCGTCCCATCCTTGGGCAACACCCATTCCCAAATAGGCCGCCCATGCTACGGACACGGTGGGATAGTCCTTCACTTGGGGAACGGCATCGGCCATGTACTCCGGAGCCAGTTTGTTCCACTGTCCGTCAATATCGTCGGTGGCCAGCAGGGTACCGTTAAGCAGACCGGCGGAGGTACACAGACGCAGAAGTTCGTCCTGCACACGCTCTTCGAATTGTTTCAGATAGTCGGTTCGTATGTTCATTGTTCGTTTGTCTTATAGATGGTTGATTGTTTGTGACAGTTTCATGCTGTTTGAGCCTTTTATGAGGATGTAGTAACCCTCAATCTGCTCAGTTTCTAAAGCCGCAATCACCTCGTCGGTCTGTTTGAAGGTGGGGATGGAGGTGTCTGCCGCTACGGCGGAGAACTCTTCGCCCACCAACCATACGCGGTCGAGTCCGGCCTCACTGATGGCGGCCAGGATGCGCCGGTGCTCGTCGGCACTACAGAGACCCAATTCCTTCATGTCGCCTAAAATAGCCATCTTGGGAGAGACTTTCATGTCGCGGAAATTATGCAGAGCAGCCATCATGCTGGTGGGGTTTGCGTTGTAGGCATCTATGATGAGCCGGTTGCGTCCTGTGTCGTGCAGTTGTGAACGGTTGTTGGTGGGGCGGTACGAAGCCAACGCCTCGTCAATATCTTCGGGAGAGACATCGAAATAAGTTCCTACAGTGGCTGCTGCCAGCGCATTGTCGATGTTGTAGGAACCGATAAGCTGGGTCTGTACCTCGTGCCACTCTTCCTGACGGGGACGCCAACGGAAGCGGAGATAGGGAGCGCAGTCGATGACCTCGCCACCGGTTAAAATAGCAGTTCCTTCGTTGAGACGGCCGTAGCATATCTGGTTCAGCCCACCGGCAATGGCCTTCAGGTGTTCGTTGTCGTGGTTGATAAAGATGGTGGCGGCGGGGCGTGTGCGAAGGTAGTCGTACAGTTCTCCCTTTGTGTTGATTACCCCTTGGAACGAGCCGAACCCTTGCAGATGGGCCATCCCTACGTTGGTAATAAGGCCGAAGTCTGGTTCGGCAATATCGACCAGTTCCTTGATGTCGCCCGGATGGCTGGCACCCATTTCTATGATGGCGATTTCGTGCTCCTTGGTCAGGCGCAGCAGGGTGAGGGGTACGCCGATGGCATTGTTCAGATTCCCCTCGGTATAGAGCACTTCAAAGCGCTTGCCCAGCACAGCGGCCATCAGTTCTTTGGTGGTGGTTTTCCCGTTTGTGCCGGTGATACCAATGATGCGTGTGCCCAGTTGACGGCGGTGATAGTTGGCCAACTGTTGCAGGGTCTTCAGCACATCGTCAACCAAAATGAAACGACAGTCCGATGAAGGGATGCACGTCGGGTCGTCCACGACGGCGTAGAGACAGCCGGCTTCCAAGGCTCGCGTTGCGTAGGTGTTTCCATTGAAGTTTTCTCCTCTGAGGGCAAAGAAGATGTCACCTTCCTTGCACCGACGGCTGTCGGTGGCCACCTGCGGATGTTGCAGGAAAAGTTTGTGTAGGGCGGATATATCCATGTCTTTTTTTCTGTTTTATAGCACAAAGATACGACAAAAACGATAAAAACATACACAAAAGCGAGTTTATCCCAAGAAATGTGTGTACATTTGCCCATATTTTCATTAAAAACGATGGATATGACTCCTTTTAGAACCTGTACAATCAATGTGAACGGGCATCTGCTGATGCTTGACCGACCGATGGTAATGGGTATCTTGAACATTACGCCTGATTCGTTCTACTCCGGAAGCAGAAAACAGACCGAGGAGGATATCAGAAACCGGGTGGAACAATTGGTTTCGGAAGGGGCGGACCTGATAGACGTGGGGGCCTATTCTTCGCGTCCGGGGGCTGATGATGTTTCGGTAGAGGAAGAGATGGCACGTTTGCGTCACGGGTTGGGACTCCTTCGGAAAGTGGCATCGGATGCGATTGTTTCCGTGGATACTTTTCGTGCGGACGTGGCAGCCATGTGTGTGGAGGAATACGGCGTATCTGTCGTCAATGACATTTCGGCCGGAGATTTGGACGAACGTATGGCGGAGACTGTGGCCCGCCTTCGCGTACCTTATATAATAATGCACATGCAGGGAACCCCACAGACAATGCAGCAGGAGCCAAAATATGGTGACGTGTTGCACGACGTGCTTGCTTCGTTGGCGCGTCGCGTGGGTGAGTTGCACGACAAAGGCATTCCTGACATCATCATAGATCCGGGCTTTGGCTTTGGCAAGACGTTGGAACAGAATTATCGGTTGATGGAACATTTGGAAAAGTTTCATCTTCTGGACAGCCCCTTGTTGGTTGGTGTGTCGCGCAAGTCCATGGTGTATCGGCTGCTTGGGGTTACTCCTGAAGAGGCGCTTAATGGAACCACCAGTCTGCATACGGTAGCCTTGATGAAAGGGGCGCATATCCTGCGGGTGCACGACGTGGAGGCCTGTCGGCAGTGTGTAGAGATTGTAAACAAATTAAGGGAATAAATATTGTAAGGTGTGTTTATAGAGTTTGGCATAAAGGATGTGATAGACATCTTGTTGGTGGCTTTTCTGCTCTACAAGGTATATAAACTGATGAAGGAGACAGGTTCGTTGAACATCTTCATCGGAGTCTTGATGTTTCTGGGTGTATGGGTGCTGGTTTCCCAAGTGTTGGAGATGCGACTTTTAGGTAGCATTTTTGACTTGTTGCAAAGTGTGGGAATTTTGGCATTGATAGTGCTTTTCCAAGAAGAGATTCGCCGTTTTCTGCTTACGTTGGGAACTCATCATCGGGCACGGAGCCTTTTCCGCTTTTTAGGTGGGCGTAAGGTGGCTACGGTCGAGCGGGCCGAAATTATGCCTTTGGTAATGGCATGTATCAATATGAGCAAACAGAAGACAGGCGCCTTGATTGTCATTGAGCAGGAGGTTTCCCTCAATGAGTTTGTCCAGACGGGCGATGTCATTGACGCGGCTATCAGCCAACGTCTTGTAGAAAATATTTTCTTTAAGAATAGTCCGTTGCACGATGGAGCCATGATTGTAATCAACAACCGCATAAAGGCGGCGGGCTGTATCTTGCCTGTTTCTCATGATTTGAATATACCCCGCCATTTGGGGTTGCGTCACCGGGCGGCATTGGGCGTTTCGCAAGTGTCGGATGCTGTGGTAATCATTGTTTCGGAACAGACGGGAGCCATATCATTGGCTCATGAAGGGCAGTTCCGACCTCGTCTGACGGCAGAAGAACTTGAGCGTGAACTGACGCGTGTCAAAATAGTCAAACGGTAAGTGGCATTTCGCTAATGTAGTACGCTTTCTGTATGTCGAAAAGATAGGTTTTTGCTTGTTTTTCTTTCTTTTTTCTCTCTTTTTTCGTTGAAAGATGCTCATTCTAACAAATAATGTGTATATTTGCGCCCGATTTGAGTATTGCATCAATAAACTTGTATGAGCTATTTAATAAAACCCGCAAATTACCGTCCCCTGCTTGACCTGAAACAGACAGAGCAGGGAATCAAATTGATAAAGGAGTTTTTCCAACAGAACTTGTCAACAGAACTTCGGCTCCGTCGCGTCACGGCTCCCTTGTTTGTCCTTCAGGGAATGGGAATCAATGACGACTTGAGTGGAGTGGAACGTGCTGTCAGTTTTCCCATCAAGGATTTGGCTGACGCCCGTGCCGAAGTGGTACATTCCTTGGCCAAATGGAAAAGATTGACGCTGGCAGACTATCAGATAGAACCGGGGTATGGCATCTATACCGACATGAATGCCATTCGGGCTGATGAGAAATTGGGGAATCTTCACTCCCTTTATGTTGACCAATGGGATTGGGAACGGGTCATTACGGCCGAAGACCGTACCATTTCGTTCCTTAAAGATATTGTCAATCGAATCTATGCTGCTATGCTCCGTACAGAGTTTATGGTGTGTGAATCTTATCCTCAGATAAGTCCATTTCTTCCCGAAAAACTGTTCTTCATTCATGCCGAGGAGTTGCGCCGGATGTACCCGGACTTGACAGCCAAGGAGCGTGAAGACCGAATCACTCGCGAACATGGTGCTGTGTTCATCATGGGCATCGGTGGAAAGTTGGGCGATGGTAAAGAGCACGACCTGCGTGCGCCGGACTACGATGACTATTCTACCATGGGTGAGAATGGTTTGCCCGGCCTCAATGGTGACCTGCTCATTTGGGACAGTGTCATCGACCGTGCCGTGGAACTCTCGTCTATGGGTATTCGTGTAGATCGCGAAGCCTTGTTGCGTCAGTTGGCTCTTTCCGGAAAAGAAGAGCGTAAGGAACTCTATTTCCATCGTCGGTTGCTCGACGGAACCCTGCCGCTCTGTATTGGTGGAGGTATTGGTCAAAGCCGACTTTGTATGGTCTATCTGCGTAAAGCCCACATCGGTGAAATTCAGGCAAGTATATGGCCTGAGGAGATGCGTGCCGAGTGTGCCCGACATGGAATGCCTTTGATTTGACACAGACTATGGATGTAAGGATTGAAGAAAGCTGGAAGAACAGGTTGGCACCCGAGTTTGAGAAGGAATATTTTGTCCGCCTCACAGAATTTGTCCGTCGGGAGTATGCTAACGGTACGATATATCCTCCTGGCCGGCTTATTTTCAATGCGTTCGAACTCTGTCCCTTCGACCGTGTGAAGGTGGTTGTCATTGGTCAAGACCCATATCATGGTCCCGGTCAGGCACACGGACTCTGTTTCTCCGTGAATGACGGAGTTCCTTTTCCGCCTTCGTTGGTAAATATATTCAAGGAGATAGAGAGCGATTTGGGTACTCCTGTTCCTGCTTCGGGCAATCTTACCCGTTGGGCACAGCAGGGAGTACTTCTTTTGAATGCCACCCTCACCGTGCGTGCCCATCAGGCGGGCAGCCATCAGCGGCAGGGGTGGGAAGAGTTTACCGATGCTGCCATCCATGCTCTTGCGACTGAACGCGAAGGACTGGTCTTCATCCTTTGGGGAGCATACGCTCAGAAGAAGGGGGCTTTTATCGACCGTTCGCGCCATCTGGTACTTGCATCGGCTCATCCTTCACCGCTCTCAGCATGGCACGGATTCTTCGGAAACAAACATTTCAGTCGCACCAATCAGTATCTTGTTTCACAAGGAAAAGAACCCATTGTGTGGTAGAAAAAGACCGATGACCGAGTCTTTCGTAGAGGTAAGATGACGACTCGTGAAAAAGCCAGTCGCACTTGGGTAAAAAGCCAGTCGCATTTCGGATTTCGCGACTGGCAAAAAGGAAAAAGCGAGCCGCATTTTCAGTTTGCAATTCTGCAGATTTCTGAAAATGCGGCTCGCTTGTTATACAGGTCTGAATAGCTGATTTTTACATCAGGAATCCGAGCAGGATACCGGCGGCTACGGCCGAACCGATGACACCAGCCACATTGGGCCCCATGGCGTGCATGAGCA
>CAZDAN010000142.1:0-5850 GCA_964503565.1 uncultured Bacteroides sp. | reverse complement strand
CAATCAAAAGGGATGATAGACAAATCGTCCCAAGTTATTTTTTAATCATTACTTAACGCGAAGAAGAAACATTCTGATTATGTATGATTCTTAGCGCGAAGATAGATATTTAAATTCTCCTTTCGTAGTCCACAAAGGCGTAGGGGAAAGCATGTTTCTCGTCGGTATCATGCTCTTCACAAGCGACCTCGTACCACAGAGCGGGATCGATGACAGGAAAGAAGGCATCAGCCGAAGCAGGCGTATCGGCCACTTGTGTCACCAACAAGCGGTCGGCCAAAGGCATGGCCTGTTCGTACACCGTGGCACCACCTATGATATAGACCTCTTCGTCGGGCCGACAGTGTTCCAATGCTTCTTCTAAAGAGGCGTAGTGCTCGGCTCCCTCGAAGAGGGCATCGGCCTGACGCGAGAGTACGATGTTGCGCCGATTAGGAAGTGCCCCCTTGGGCAATGACTCAAAGGTACGCCGCCCCATGATGATGGTGTGGCCGGTGGTGAGTTGCTTGAAGCGCTTCAAATCGTTGGGTAGCCAATAGAGCAGTTTGTTCTCGAATCCGATAGCGCGGTTCTGCGCAATGCATACAATAATGGAAATCATACCGATACCTTTCCTTTAATGTGGGGATGCGGGTCGTAGTTCTCGAGCTGGAAATCCTCGTACTTGAAACTGAAGATATCCTTTACATCGGGATTGATGCGCATGGTGGGCAACGGACGCGGATCGCGGGTAAGCTGCAGTTTCACCTGTTCCAAATGGTCGAGGTAGATATGCGTATCACCCAAAGTGTGAACAAAATCACCGGCTTTCAGCCCCGTCACCTGGGCCATCATCTGCAACAGTAAGGCATAGGAGGCAATATTGAAAGGTACTCCCAAGAAACTGTCAGCACTACGCTGATAGAGTTGCAGACTCAACCGGCCATCGGCTACATAGAATTGGAAAAAGGCGTGACACGGAGGAAGGTTCATATTGCCCAAGTCGGCCACATTCCACGCGCTGACAATGATACGGCGCGAGGTGGGATTGTTCTTGATGGTATCCACAGCTTCCTTGATTTGGTCGATGTGTCCACCCTTATAGTCGGGCCACGAGCGCCACTGGTAGCCATAGATGTGACCCAAATCGCCGGTTTCGGGATCGGCCCATTCGTTCCAGATACGCACGCCATTCTCTTGCAGATACTTCACGTTAGTATCGCCTTGCAGGAACCACAACAGTTCATGAATGATGGACTTCAGGTGGAGTTTCTTGGTGGTCAAGAGGGGAAAACCTTCCTCTAAATTAAAGCGCATCTGATGACCAAAGACACTAATGATTCCGGTGCCGGTACGATCGTCTTTGCGCACGCCTTCCTTCAATATTCGGTCGAGCAGGTCAAGATATTGTTTCATGTTATTGAATCTTTTATGGTTTTGTGTTGCAAAGGTACACTTTGTTCTTTATCTTTGCAAGAAATTTCAAGTCAGAATAAAAGATATGATGCAATTGCCGGTAGATTTCTCGGAAAATATGTGCCGTTTGTTGGGCGAAAAAGAGTTTAATGCGTTGGCCGAGGCCCTGCAAAGAGAGCCTCCCGTAAGCATACGGAAGAATCCGTGGAAATGGCGCGACGAGTTCCTGACCACTCCCGCCGAACCTGTTCCTTGGGCCGAAGAGGCTGTATATCTGTCTGAACGTCCGTCCTTCACCTTCGACCCGCTGTTTCATGCCGGGTGCTACTATGTGCAGGAGGCTTCGTCGATGTTTGTCCAACGCGCGCTCCGACACTATGTGCCCCGTGCTTGTCGGATGCTCGACCTATGTGCCGCACCGGGAGGCAAGTCAACCCTTGCCCGGGCGGCTTTACCTGAAGGAAGTCTGTTGGTTTCCAACGAAATAATCCGCGCCCGTGCCCAAGTTTTGGCCGAAAACATGGTGAAATGGGGCCATCCCGACGTGGTGGTCACCCAAAATGCGCCAAGCGACTTTGCTCCCCTCACCCATTTCTTTGACGTAATACTGGCCGACGTGCCTTGCTCGGGCGAAGGCATGTTCCGCAAAGATGCCGAATCGGTGACGGAATGGAGTATGGAAAATGTGGACATCTGTTGGCAACGCCAGCGCAGCATCGTGTCCGACGTGTGGGACTGTCTGAAACCTGGCGGACTATTTATTTATAGTACCTGTACCTATAACAAATGGGAGGACGAAGAGAATATACGCTGGATGGTACAGTATTTGGGAGCCGAACCGTTACAGATACCTACAGACGAAAGTTGGGGAATCCAAGGCGACATCACCGGGAGAGAGGACACATTGGCTGTGTACCGTTTCCTGCCTTCACACATTCGGGGGGAGGGTTTCTTCTTGGCGGCTATGCGCAAGCCGGTGGACAATGCCCCGGAATGTGAACGAGCCTTCTGTGCAGAAATATCTACAGAAGAGGATGGCGGCACACGCAAACGACAGAAGCCACAAAAAAACAGAGGAAAAGAATCGAAAGGAAAGGAGGGAAAAGGGGGAATCCCTTCATACGAATCGTGCCGCCAATGGCTGATGAATGCTGAAGATTTTGCTTGGAGCGTAGCGGGCGAAAATGTCTCGGCCGTGCCACAAAAATGGAATGCCGCAGTAGAACTGCTGAGACAAAAACTGACGGTAATTCACGCTGGAGTATCAGTAGCCTCACTGAAGGGAAAAGACTGGGTGCCTCACCATTCGTTGGCCATGAACCTGAAACTGTCACCTTCCGCCTTTCCCCAAGCCGAAGTGAGCCGTGAAACAGCGATAGCCTACTTACGCCACGAGGCAATCGTATTGGACACCAACGTAGCCCGTGGATATGTGATACTGACTTATCGGGGAGTGCCATTGGGTTTTGTAAAGAACATCGGTAACCGGGCCAACAACCTCTATCCCGCAGAATGGCGCATCCGCAGCAGCCATCTTCCCTCAAACCCCGTCGTACTATAGGGCATTGCCTGGTCAGCAGATGTCTTTTTCAAAAAGTACTCGGGAATAATACGTACCAAGAAAAAGGGAGGCTATCTTCACAGATAACCTCCCTTAAATGTTTTGGCATTTCAAATGCCAACAGCAATCATCATATAAAAAACTACTTCTTATCCTTTTCTTTTTTTTGGTTATTGATTCCTTTCAGCATCTCGCGATGGAAAAGCGTTTCAGCTCCTTGCACATCAAAAATCTTTTTGTAAGACAACACCTTGTGATAAAGGGGCAAATATGTCTGATCCAATTCTTCAATCTGGATGCTCAGTTTGGCAATATTCTCCAAGATGCGTTGATAATCCTTCTCAGCAAGTTCCTTGCCAAATGCTTCTCTGCGCAGCTTCCAAATCTGATTGTTCAATTCCCGTTTCTTCTTCTCACATTCATCATAGATAGGAAAGAAAGCGGCAGCTTCTTCCTCGGTAAGCTGAGCATGTTTGATTATGAAAGCCTGATATTCCTTCTTGAATTCTTCCGAGCTTTTCCGTTTGGGATGTGCAACTACAGCAAGACATACAATCAAAACAGCAAACAATAAAGTAATTCGTTGTTTCATTTCTATACCTCCTTTCTTGTGATTTTTTTTTCTTATTGTTATTCTGCATCTGTCAGAAATTGATACAGTGTGTAATTGTCCATCATAGTATATCCAACCATTCTGGACAAATCTTCGTCACTCATTTGCTCAAAATTGGCCAAGTTGTATTCCGATACGACGATATTGCTCATGTCGTCCGCGACGACACCAGGGTGTTCTCCCAATACGACACGTACACAGACAATCATTCCGATGAACATGGCGGCCATATAAAGCAGGGGCTTGATGCGTTGCCAAGGAGTGATTCTCACCTCCGGCAACTCTTCTCCAGCCATTGCCTCCTCCTTTTCAGGAAGCTGTGCCATCAAGTTACGGGTAAAATCCTCAAAGTATCCTTTGGGCACTTTGAAAGGATTCTCCTTTCCGCACTTTCTGATAATCTCTTGTTCTTCTTTCATATTCGTTATACTCTTCGTTATTATTTTGACATGGATTTATCTATAAGGTTTAAAGGTAACCCTCTAAAAAATCGCTTATTTTTTTCACAGCCAGATGATACGAGGCTTTCAAAGCTCCTACGCTGGTATCCAACAATTTCGACATTTCTTCATATTTCATTTCCTCGAAGTATCTCAGGTTAAATACCAGGCGTTGTTTGTCCGGCAATGTGAGGATGGCTTCTTGGAGAAGTTTTTGGGCATCGTCGCCATCAAACCAAGTATCTCCCTCCAAGCGGTCAGCCATAGAGCCTTCGGGAGAGTCAATATCAATTGCCTGCAGATTCTTCTCGTGAGCCAAGAACGTAAGCGTCTCATTCAACGCAATGCGATACAACCACGTTGACAAACGTGAATCCCCCCGAAAATTGTCAATATTGCTCCAGGCTTTGATGAAGGTGTTTTGCAACAAATCATTGGCATCATCGTGCGACAGCACCATGCGGCGTATCTGCCAATACAACTGTTCGCTGTACTTACGCACGACCTGCTCAAATGCCTTGTGCCGTGTTTCGGCACATTGCAATTGTTCTATGAGGCTTGATCCATCTGTCACTTTCATCCTGTTTTGCTCAGTCAATCACCGAGTATATGACTTCGAATATAGTATAAAGTTTAATTTGAAAGAGTATTTTTTATCTCTACACACAAGTTTTCTTTTGCCAACAGGGTATGAGGGAATGTGTTTTTCGCCTCTTTTAGAAGGATACTTTCATCTTCATAACGGGCACTGAAGTGGCCTATAAGCAATTGCTTCACTCCGGCATCTTTGGCCAACGTGGCAGCTTGCCGGGCTGTGGTGTGAAATGTTTCGCGAGCACGAGCCTCGTTGTCACTTCCAAAAGTGGCTTCATGAAATAGCAAGTCAACACCTTGCAACAAAGGAAGGTTTTCAGGCAAACAGATTGTGTCCGAACAATAGGCATACTTGCGTGGAGGATTAGACGGGATGGTCAATCGGCCATGTGGTACGATTTCTCCCTTCGGTGTGACATAGTCACCTCCATTTTTGATTCGGTTCAATTCGCAAGTGGGAACTTTATAGAAGTCTATCATCTCACGGACAATATGGTCAGGCGTTTGCTTTTCTGCAAATAAGAATCCACAACACGGCACACGGTGCATCAAAGGGATGGTGCTTACCGTAACAGATCGGTCTTCATAGATGACTTCTGCCTGTTGCCCTTTAAAGGGGTGAAATTCTACGTCAAAGTCAATACCGTGACAAAAGAAATCCAACCATGGACGCATCAGTTTCTCCAGCTCCTTGTGTGCATAGATGTGCAGGGTTGCAGTCCGTCCCAATAGGGCAAAAGTAGAAATAAGCCCGATGAGTCCAAAGCAATGATCGCCATGCAAATGGCTGATAAAGATGTGATTCAGCCTACTAAACTTCAATCGTGAACGGCGCAACTGCATCTGTGCTCCCTCACCACAATCTATCATGAACAGTTTCTCGCGGATGTTCACCACTTGCGAAGTGGGGAAATGTCGTGTGGTGGGCAGAGCCGAACCACAACCAAGTATGTGGACTTCAAACTTTTCCATGTATGGCTATATATAATTAAGGTATAGTGTAAAAAGGCCGATGAAAATTTATCTTCTCATCGGCCTTTCCGTCTTATGTCAATTCCTTGTCAACTTGCCAACTTATTGGCTCGTCAACCAAAAGGGAATTACTTGCCTTTCTCCATCTGCTCCTTCAAGGCAGCCAAGGCATCAATATCGCCAAGTGTTGTAGAAGCAGCCTGATTCTGGATTACCGGAGCATCTTCCTTATCCTTCTTGTTGTTCTTCTTGGCTGCAGCCTTCTTCTCTGCCTT
>CAZDAN010000141.1:0-5907 GCA_964503565.1 uncultured Bacteroides sp. | reverse complement strand
CACTGTATAAAGACACATTTCACCTAAGTTAGGATAACAAACGACAAAAGTAAGTAAAATAGATTACTTTCCCAACGAAATAGCAGAAAAATAAAGGAATATTAAAAAAAAGAGGGTGCACAAGGCACCCTCTTCGATTAGGACTTTATAGTCTCAGGCTTATTACTTACCTGCCACTGTAGTAGTCTTGACAGTTCCGTCGGTGAAGATTACACGCTGGATGTAGATTCCAGAAGTAGGCTCTTCAATCTGAGCACCGCTTGTTGTGTAGTACTTCACTTCCTTCACTTCCTTAGCATTCACTTCGTCGATACCGGTTACGAATGCGTCACCACCGGCCCAGTTCTCAGCAGCGCCGAGATACTTGACTGTTTCAGCAGATTCGAATCCGTAAGCAGCCACCTTCACGATCAACAGACCGGCTTCGAGACCATTGACAGACTCACCAGAGGTCAATACACCGCTCTTAGAGGGAACCTTGGCACATTCGCCCTTAGCCTCAATCCAGGGGAAGAAGTCGTATGTGATGGTTTCCTTCGGAGTGATACCGTAGTTGTTGATGATGTCAGACTGGTCGCTTGTCACTGTGCAAGTGAACTCAGTGTCACCAACAGCATCGATGACGGGTTCAGCAAGAGCAATTTCAGTTCCGGCAGCAACCACAGCCTCCAATACGTCTGAAGCATAAGCCTTACCCTCAGGACTTACATACTCAGCGTATGCCCATACTGAAGTGTTATCAGAGATATGGAACGGAGCAGTGTAAATCATGTAGTCAGCAGCCTCGGCAGTCTTGTAATAGATGGTCAAGCCTTCCAACTCGTGAGTCAGAGCAACCACGCGGTTCTCGGCCTGGATGGCAGCGTAAGAAGCCACCGGCTTGTTCGGGTTCTCGTAGATGAACGCCTTCTGAGCCACACGCATAGCAGCCACACGAGCGTTGAGTTCCTCGATAGTGATAGGCTCGAACCAGTCGTTGAGCAGAGCAACACCTTCCTGAACGTTGGCAATAGCAGCAGCCAGACCGGCATCGTCAGAAGGATTGTTGAATGAGCCATACAAAGCCTGAGCCTCTTCAGCAGCAGCTGTAGCAGCCATACCGGCATCGTACTTCTCAACCATAGGCTTGTAGGTACCCAGCATAGAGTAAACGTCGAAAATCATTCCGTTCACCTGCTCTACAGAAGTAGGAGCATCGGCCACAGCCTGAGCGGCAGGAATCATCATGTCAAGTGTACCCAATACCATAGCGTGCATTTCGTCCTCAGCGTTCAGCTCAGCCTTCCAAGCCTCAGCCTCAGCAATCAGAGCATTCAGAGAGTCAACGGCAGCGAGCAAAGCGGGATCGATGTTACCGAGGTAGTACAACTCGAAGTTGTCGAAGATTGTCCAGTCAGCAGCAATCAGAACATCCTTCTTCACACCAATACGGAGTGTACCGTCAGTTACTTGAACCATCAAGTTATTGTCAGCATAGAGACCGGCAGAGAATGCGGTGCTGGCAGTAGCCATGTTGTTAGGAACGAGACCGAGACCGGGAACATCAGAAGTGTTACCACTGATAACGGGGTCTCCGGCGTGAGCATTGATGTTCATCAACGGAGTAGAAACTTCACCTGCATAGAGGTAAGCATTCTGGTCCATAGCAGTAGCGCCACCGTTACCGGCACGATAATAACCCTGAGCAGAGAGCTTGTAGTAACCGTTGGGCAGACCGGCCAAATCCTGATAGATATCGAAGTTAGTGTTCCACTTCTCAGCATTCATGTTGGCATTGTCACCACCCTTAACCGGAGAACCCTGCCATGCAGAGAAGCGACCATCGTTGCGGCCGAAGTTCGGGTCTTGGATGAAGAAGGTAGCATCCACAGGATTAGAAATAGAAGCGTCGGCAAGAGCCTCAACCATTTCAGCCTGGCTGATGAACTGCCACTGAGCGTTGGCACTTGCAGCGTCAGTCAAAGTGATGCTCAATACTGAAGTGCTACCGTCGTAACCGATGTAGCTTGCACCGTCGGCAGTGAGAGCGAATGTTCCATTAGCCTGTTCTACGAGTGTCCACTCGGCAGCAGGTGAATCTACATAACCGTTAGATCCCAAGAAGTGGTTGTCGCCACCGTTAGAAATATTAGTATCGATGGTATATTTACCATTAGCGAAAGCTACCTGTACATCGATACCGTGAGCACCGAATGAAGCCTGAGTACCCCAAGAGTTGGCAGCAACAAGGAACTTGTCGGCACCTACGTTCTTCATATAATAAGTACCCGGAGCAATTACAGGAGGCTCTTCAGTTCCGTAGTAAGTCAACTGGAAGTTATCGAAGATTGTCCAGTCAGCATCAATCAAAGTCTCCTTCTTCACACCGATGCGGAGAGTTCCGTCAGTAACCTGAACCATCAGCTTGTTGTTGGCATACAGACCGGCAGTGAAAGCCGTACTTGCAGTAGCCATATTGTTAGGAACGATACCCATGCCCTCAACGGTAGAAACGTTACCACCTTCAAACACAGCGTTACCGGCTTCAGCATTGATGTTCATCAACGGAGTAGACTTCTCACCGGCATAGAGGTAAGCGTTCTGCTCCATGCTTGTAGCGCCACCGTTACCGGCACGATAGTAACCCTGAACAGAAACCTTATAATATCCGTTAGGCAGACCAGCCAAATCCTGATAGATATCGAAGTTAGCGTTCCACTTCTCAGCACAGAAGTTAGTCACATCACCACCCTTGACAGGATCGCCAACCCATGCAGAAACACGAGTATTGTTGCGGCCGAAGTTCGGATCTTGGATGAAGAATGTAGCATCCACAGGCTGAACAGCTGTAGCTTCAGCCAAACCGGCTACCAACTCATCCTTAGTAATCAACTGCCACTGAGCATTGGGGCTTGTGGGGTCAGTCAGAGCTACAGCAGCAGCGCTGTTTGCACCGTCCCAACCGAGGTAGTTCACATCGTCAACAGTAAGAGCGTAGATACCCTTAGCCTGCTTAGCGAATGTCCAACCGGTAGCAGCACCGTCCATCCAACCAGCACCACCCAAGTAGTGATTCTCACCACCGTTGCTCAAACGAGTATCGATAGTGTACTTGCCATCCTCGAGCATAGCCAAGCCAACGTCTTCAGCGTGGTCACCCAAAGTAGCGAATGTACCCCAAGAGTTACCACCAACGAGATACTTGCCAGAAGCAACGTTCTTCAAATAATAATCACCGCTTTCGAAAGGCTTGTTCTCTTCTTCGAACAAAGCGATAGCAGCATAAACGGCATCGATGGCAGCCTGAATCTGCTCAGCAGTCATGCCCATGGCGAAACGCGGCAAGTTGCGCAATGCATCTACCAAGCCAGCTTCGTCAGTATAGTTAGGATACTTGGCAAGCAATTCCTGACCGGCAGCTTCAGCTTCCTGAACCTTAGTCATCAGTTTCTGAGATTCTACCATAGACTTCAAACCTTCGATAGTAGCGCTCAAGTCTTCGCCTACGAAGTCAGCATCAGCCTGAGTAGCTTCGGGGTCAGCCTCGATTTCTTCCATCCAAGCTGTAGCGCTGGCTACATATTCGTCAACGGCTTCGATAGCCATTGCTTCAGTTTCATCCTCGGGATTCAAAGTAGCCTTGTAAGCCTCGGCAGCTGCAATGGCAGCGTCAAGAGCCGAATGATCGAAACGGTAAGAAGGAGCCACATACTGCTCACCGGCAATCAGATACTTAGCAGCATTTACGAAGAGGGCTTCACCGTCGGCAGTCAGATAACCTTCGGGCTGAATGCCGTCAACGGGGATGATAATCCAACCCATTCCGTCAACCCATGCTTCACCGATACAGTCAGTACCGTTGGCATTTGCAGCAACTACGGTCTGAGCGGGAGTATCGTTAGCAAACTTACCGTTAGACTGGAGATAGCGTCCGTTTGACTTGGCCATATCGTTGAATACGGCAAACTCGTCACCGGCGATACCGGCAAAGATAGGATGGTCAGCGATGCTCTTCACCATGTTGAGAGAAGGAGCGTCAGCAGTACCGGGGTTGCCACCGTTCGTACCGGCGGGAGAAGTCTTTGCATACCAGAAAGCCTTGGTAGAAAGTACGTTCACCTTACCGAGCAACAGATTGAAAGCCTTGGCGAGGTTAGTACCAGAACCGGTATTACCGGCCAATACTACGAGGTCATACTTACCAGCGAAGTCTGTATCAACGATAGAGTCATTCAAAGTAATAGCGTCGTAGTTCAACGGAGTAACATCCAAACCGGCATTAACCAAAGCAGTATAGATGGCTTCGGTAGTCTCGGTAAGACCACAGAGGTAAGCAACCTTAGTAGCGGGAGTAGAAGCATCCTTAACAAGCATCATGCTCACCACTGTAACATTCACCCAGTTAGCACCCTTGATACAGTTCAAATGAGCGTAACCATAATCAGCTACAATCTTCTCCAAATCAATGGTATAGACATTACCCTCAACGGTCTGATATTTCTCTGTACCCCAAGGTTTACCAGGAATATCCAGCAATTTAGAGTCAACACCATCCTGTGTATCCTGACCATCAGCAGTCAAACGATTGAAACAGAAACGAGGAGTTCCCTCAGAAACAGTAACAACCAATTTAGAATACTCAGAAAGGTCTGCGTAGTTCAAATAACCAACGTTACCATCACCATAAGGAAGACCGGTACTTTCATTCAAGACGAATGAACAGGCAACAGCTGAGCTTGTAGTAGGCGCAGTGGGGCTATCCCATGCCTTAAACATGTCAGCAGTCAACGGAGTACTTTCAACTACAGGAGCATCAGCTACCTCACGAGTAATAGTCATCTTAGTGATGAACAAATTAGTAGAAGCGCTGTTACGTGTCAACTTGATAGTCTTGCTACCAGCTTCAGCATCAGTAATAGTCCAAGTAACGGTGTTAGGAGTTGCACCGTCATCGTCATAATCTTCATCTGCATCATCAGCACAGATGTTGACGAAACTGTTAGCATCCTTCCACTCTGCACCATTTTCAAACAAAAAATAGATGGAAGCATTCTTTCCATCAGCATTCTTGTTTCTGTAAGCAGTGATGCTGATTACATCACCAGTCTGCAAAGCCTCATCCAATGTCAGCACCATGTGACCGGCATTTGTAGAAGCCTCAGCATCACCAATATTGCCGAACTTACCATTCAAGCAAATGGTATGATAATCGGCATTGGAGTAGTTCAAACGTTCACCATCGCCATTGGTGTACACCATTGTGCCACCAGTCTCAGCAGGAGTACCTTCGGGAGATTCCCAAGAGTACACCGTCTGGGTGTCAGCGAAAGCAACATTTGCGCAGAACAACGATGCCGCTAAAACAAGCATCGTTTTCTTCATCTTGTTAAAAATTCGCATAAGTTTTTTTGTTTAAGTTAATAAAATATAGTTAATTATAATTTTTCTCTTTCTTCAGCGACGGGTTTCACGCTCCACTATACCTTAATTAATAAATAGGGATAACCGTTTCTACCCACCGCTTCCAATATAATAGGGGACAAATATACAGCTATTTTAAATAACTTCCATCATTTTTAGCTAAAAAAATTAGATAATTAACATTTTCAGCTCATAAAGGATGGTTCTGAGGGGGGGTAATATTGCAAAATCTTTGGGGAAAAGGGATGTTTTTGGTGGCGACCTGTCCTGTACCTGTACCCTATGCAAGGAGTTTTTCAACAGGCTATATGCAAAAGTTCTTTCTTTTGGAAGAAAACCTCTGAGGATATGGCTCTATTCTATATTTCACGTCGCGGAATGAATATTCCACGACGTGGAATATTCGTTTCACACTGTGGAATGATTATTCCACGTCGTGAAATATAGAACAGATACAGCTCTTTCCTTTTTTATAACCATATCCTATACCTTTTGCAACAGGGTGCG
>CAZDAN010000140.1:0-5912 GCA_964503565.1 uncultured Bacteroides sp. | reverse complement strand
TCGGTCAAGTCATCTATTGCCATAACTGTCTGCTTTTTAGTTTATCTGCCGCAAAAATACTATTTTATAGTGAAAACCGCAATTATTTCACAAAATTTATAGGGCAAGGAGGGGGTGAAGGAGGTGAAGAGCAGCAAACTTAACCCCATAAACCCCTCTACCACTCGCCATTCTTTTTAACTCTCACCTCCTTATATGCCCTCCTTTTCACACAGCCGGCTGCATTTTTAGGGCACTTTCCCGTCAAATAGGGAACCATACGAAGACAGCGGCATCCCACAAGGCATGACTAATCAAAATGGCAGGAAAGCGTTGAGGGAAAAAGCGGTAGAGGCCACCCCAAGCAATGCCGCACACCATGGAAGCCATGATGAGCATGAAATTAAAGGAAGCCACGTGCACCAACGTATAGCAAGCCGTGGCAAGCAGGAAACCGACATTCGGAGAATAGCGTTTGGAAAGGCGACGTTGCACATAGCCACGCCAAAAGATTTCTTCAGCCGGTCCTATAAGAAAGAGCAACAGCATGCTGAGCAACAGAGGGCTCTCTCCTTCTTTCATACCATAAATGAGATTCACCTGCGGACGGGCAAAGGGAAAGAGCCATTGGCTGACCTCGTTGCCAGCCCAAAAGACACACCACAGAGCAATGGCGATGGCGAAGCCGAGGAGAAGGTTCTTGAGAAACTCTGGAGTTCGGAAGTCCCTCTCATCTCCCTTCCCATTCTCTGAACGACTGGCAAGCAAGGAGAGGGTTGTAAGAAGAAATGCCGAAGCAGCCATCGTCCACCAAAAGGGGACATGGGGAGCCGTCCAAGGAGAAAACATCAGAGTCCACAGGAGGAAAGCCAAAAGGATGAGTAGCCACACACGCTTCATGACAGATGAGTTGCTATAAGGAATGAGACACTAAGCAGAAGACTGAAAATAAGTTGTAACTGGGCCGTCCGTTCATCCAAGCGAGTAATTACGTCCGTATTCTCAGGGGCACTACGCCGCATCAATTGCAGATTCTTCCAGGCATTGGGAAGAGCCACCAATGAGAGCAATGCCAAATAAGGGAACAATCCGGACACGACACACGCAACCACATGGATGAAGGGGAAAAGCATGTAGAAACCATAAAGCATCTGCGCCCGACGGTGTCCGATACGCATGGCCAAAGTACTGATGCTGGCATCAGCATCGGTACGTACATCTCGGGTGTTATTGCAATGCAAAATAGCAATGGTGATGCATCCAAGGGGGATAGCCAATAGCAACGTATCCATCTGCAATACTCCCGTAAAAACGTACGATGTGCCCCAACAGGGAAGCCAAGCGTATGCAATGCCAATGACCACGTCGCCCAAAGCGCGGTACTTCATGAAGGGATAGAGCAACACGCACAAGGCTCCGCCCAAACCATACCAAAAGAGCGACCATCCGGTAAGGAGCATCAAACCGACACCACCAGCCAACGCGGCGACAAGCAAACCGATGGCCAGACGCTTGATTTCCTCGGGAAGAAACTGACCGGTCGTCAAGGTAGTGGCACCAGCCGTCTCCGCCGTATCCACCCCCCGTTTGTAATCGAAGTAATCACTCCATGTGTTACCTGCCGCATGAAAAACGACGATGTTCACCAAAGCCCACACACCAGCAAGCCAATTCAGACTCTCGTATCCTGCCCAATAAAGATACATCATCGTAACAACCACGGGCATAGCACTGGCCGGAAAACTCCACGGCCTTGTGGCAAAGAGCCACTCTTTCATTGAATGTTGCATATTTACTTTATATCTCTTTTAAGTCCTTTAACTACTATGAACAATTTCCATCTCCACTACCTCGCACGTCTTCTCCGTCACCCGCGCACGGTCGTCAGTCCGACGCCCGACCACCCATAGGATGCGGTCGCAAGCATCGACAACCACCAATTGGCCCTCCTTCTCGAAAAGGGAAAGTTTGAGATCGGTCAGCAGGTCGCTCACCAGTTTCATGCGTCCCTTCATTCCGAAAGGAGCAAACTTGTCCCCCTTTTGCCACGGACGGACGGTGAGTGGAAACTCCACCCGCGCTGCATCCAGTGTAGCCACATCGGTCGTTCGGGATATTTGATAATCAGGAGAAAGAGGCAAGCGTTTCACAAGCATCGTCAACCCTTGGGTTAAGGTAACCTTAGCCGGCGGCTGAGGTATGCTTATCCTTGGGGGTTCCTCTACCATCTCTTGACGAGGACGAAGGAGAAGCGAATCCCTATCCTTCAACACCTCCCACCCGGCATTGGCAAAGCGGCGTCCCGACTCACCCGTAAGGCCACGAAAGACCTCATCGACCTGTGCCGAAACGAATCCGCATGGACGCAAGAGTTCAAAGAGAACGGCACGCGGCTCCACCTCGGCCAACAGAGCGGGGATGCGAATCGTACGTCCGTCGGCACCGGCCACACGCGACTTGGCTTCCCACATAGCCTGGCCGTATATCGTTTCCACTCCGCGAAGATGGTCAATGGTCGAGGAAATTTTCTCCCTCACCTGCGGATTTATTTTTTCCAACAGGGGAAGAATCTGTAAGCGTATTTTATTGCGCACATACTCATCTTGCAAATTGGTGCTATCGGTGACGTACTCTTGTCCGAGACTCTTCAGATAGGCCACAATGTCTTCGCGACTGATACCCAACAGAGGACGGATAACCTTTCCATTCTTGGGACGGATGCCCGTCAATCCGGCAAGGCCCGTGCCACGCACCAAATTGAGCAGAAGAGTCTCCACCGCATCGTCACGATGATGGGCTACGGCCACATGCGCATAATCATACCGAAGACAAAGTTCATCGAACCACGCATAGCGCAATTCGCGGGCAGCCATCTCGATGCTGACACCTTGGCAAATCGCATATTCCTGCGTATCGAAGTGGGTGACATGAAGTTCCACTCCCAACTCCCGACACAGAGATTGACAAAAGGCCTCGTCCCTATCACTCTCGACACCGCGCAGATGAAAGTTGCAATGAGCGGCGACACACCGGTGTCCCAACCGCAGAAGGATGCGCAACAAAGCCACACTATCGCCCCCGCCACTGAGAGCCACCAACAGGGGAGTTTCATGCTCGGCCAATTGCTCCTTTTCGATATATCGGGCCACCTGCCGTTCTATATAAGTTGCAAAATTCATCTTTTTATCGTTCAATCAGGAGGCAAAAGTAAGAAGAATCAAAGACATGACCAAAGAAAAGAATACAATTCTTTGATACAACATTTCCATATTCACAGAAATTGCATTACCTTTGTACTCCGAATAATCTAAATATGCTTACCAATATGTACACCATTCAAGCCAACCCCTCGGGGACACGCAGTATCCAAGTGAGCGAGACGGCTCTGGAAACCATACAGAAATACTCGCTCTTCCAACACCTGATAGACAGCAACGGCATCGTGGACGAAAGCGTCTTAGAGAAGTTGCGCCTGAACATCCGTTCGCTTATTGCTTCACAAGAGAGCGACCGGAAGGATTTGTTAGACCTTTGCATTGATGTCATTTACCACAACGACATGAAAGCATTCGGTCTGCACCAATTGATACTTCTCTACATCAGATGGGAGGAAGAGCAGGAAAGTGAAGAGTGAAGAGTGAAAAGTGAAAAGTGAAGAATGGAAAGTGAAGAGTGAAGAATCTGTCCCTATGACCCAATACCAACTGACCGATTGGCTCCCCACCACGCAAAAGGAGATGAAGCTGCGCGGATGGGATGAAGTGGACGTAGTGCTCTTCAGTGGCGATGCATACGTGGATCATCCATCGTTCGGAGCCGCCGTGGTGGGTCGTCTGTTGGAGGCCGAGGGCTTGCGAGTAGCCATCGTGCCACAACCCAACTGGCGCGATGATTTGCGTGACTTCAGGAAGATGGGCCGCCCACGTCTGTTCTTTGCCATATCGGCCGGATGCATGGATTCGATGGTGAACAAATATACGGCCAACCGACGCCTGCGTAGTGAAGATGCTTACACACCCGACGGGCGGCACGACATGCGCCCCGAACGGGCCACTATTACCTATAGCCGCATCCTCAGGAAACTCTATCCCGACACGCCCATCATCCTTGGAGGCATAGAGGCTTCGCTTCGCCGACTGACCCACTACGATTATTGGGCAGAGAACCTTCAGAAGTGCATCCTTTGCGATAGCCAAGCCGACCTCATCACATACGGCATGGGAGAAAAACCATTGGCCGACCTCTGCCAACGATTGAAAAAATTACAAGCCACAAATGGCGGACAACAAGTGACAAGGCAGGAATTGCGCCAATTGGTGTCTGATATGCCCCAAACGGTGCTTATATATAATAAGGTAGAGGAAATCCCGAACGGCATCAGCCAAGAGGACATCGTGCTCCATTCCCACGAAGAGTGTCTGATCGACAAACGGAAACAAGCCGAAAACTTCCGCCACATCGAAGAGGAGAGCAACAAGTATCATGCCCAACGCATCATCCAACGGGTGGACGGACGCTACACGGTAGTAAATCCTCCCTATCCGCCCATGAGCCAAGCCGAACTTGACCATTCGTTCGACCTGCCCTACACCCGCCTTCCTCATCCCAAATACAAGGGAAAACGCATCCCGGCCTTCGACATGATAAAGTTCTCGGTAAATCTGCACCGCGGATGTTTCGGCGGATGTGCCTTCTGCACCATCAGTGCCCACCAGGGAAAATTCATCGTCAGCCGAAGCAAAGAGAGCATTCTTCGCGAAGTGGAAGCCATCACCCGTATGCCCGACTTCCGAGGCAACCTCTCTGACTTGGGAGGTCCCAGCGCCAATATGTACGCCATGCAGGGACGCGACCTTGCCCTTTGCCAACGATGCAAACGTCCGTCGTGCATCCATCCGAAGGTGTGTCCCAATCTGAACACCGACCACCGTCCGTTGCTCGACATCTATCGAAGCGTAGATGCTCTGCCCGGCATCAAGAAGAGTTTCATAGGAAGCGGAGTGCGCTACGACTTGTTGCTTCATCAGAGCAAAGACGAAGCTATCAACCGTGCTGCCCGCGAATATACCCGCGAACTGATAACCCGCCATGTGAGCGGCCGCTTGAAAGTTGCTCCCGAGCACACCAGTCCTCGGGTGCTCGACCTGATGCGCAAACCTTCCTTTGAACAATTCTACGAATTCAAGCGAATCTTCGACCGCATCAATCAAGAGGAAGGACTCAAGCAACAGATTATACCCTATTTCATCTCCTCACATCCCGGATGTACCGAGGAGGATATGGCCGAACTGGCCGTCATCACCAAGAGCCTTGATTTCCATTTGGAGCAGGTGCAGGACTTCACTCCCACCCCCATGACCGTAAGCACCGAAGCATGGTACACGGGAGTTCATCCCTACACCCTCCAATCCGTTTATTCAGCCAAAACCGCACAAGAAAAGTTGGCGCAACGCATGTTCTTCTTCTGGTATAAGCCCGAAGAACGGAGCAAAATCACCTCTGCCCTGAAACGTATGAATCGCCCCGATCTTGTCGGCAAACTATATCCTGCCCCCATGGGAAAAACAGGATGGAAGAAAAGAAAGTGAAAACAGAGACCACATCACAAAGGAACTTACGAAAAGAGGGTACGCCAGCATATCGGACGCACCCTCTTTCTTTTGTACTATCAACCTCAATTACTTATGACAACCGCTTATTGAGGACGATATAAGTGATAATTCCCACAATAATAAACAAGGCAGCCCCTCCCAAAAGGAGATTGTCATTCACATTACCAGTGAAGAAGCATGCAATCAATATGATTGCGCCGATAATCACCAATAACAGACCCAAAATTTTCAAAAATGCATTCATTATGATTCTTATTATTTATTTGTTTAATTTATATTCTTGCTACAAAGGAAAGCATAATTCTCTAATGGACGAAATAT
>CAZDAN010000139.1:0-5915 GCA_964503565.1 uncultured Bacteroides sp. | reverse complement strand
GATTTAGATGAAAAAAAAGACATTTATACCTATTTTAATGACAATTTGCATGTTCTTGCTGACAGCATGTAGCAAGCAAGAGATGCATGAATTTGCAGATGCACATCCTATCCTCATGGTAATATGGGGATTGGCTTTATTGGCCGCAATTATCGCTGCGGTTATAGGAATTGTAGGTTTTGTAGTAGGCTCTGCTATTACTGTAGCTTTCTACGTTTTTACATTTTTTCTTCCATTTGATTTGAGGGACTGATTATGAGACGAATTATAAGTTTTTTGCTTTTGGCAGTCATTGCATGTCTTTCCTTTGCTGCCAATTATCGGGTGAATGTAAAATCAACACTGAATCTTCGCGCAGAACCTTCTTCCCAAAGCGAGATATTGTGCAAAATACAAGGTGGGGGAATCGTTGATGGGCCTGATGTTTTTGAAACAGAATGGGTACATGTGAACTATCAAGGACAAAGTGGTTATCTGATGGCCAAATATCTTTCTCCTGCCACAGATGATGAAAGTTTTTCTTCAGCTCAATATTGGAACAATTCTCGCCCTTGGTATTATTTGCTTGACTGGGAGGGAGAAGGTTATCAATGGATGGCTTATGTGATACTTGCCCTGTCTTTAGTGATGTGGATTGAAATGAAGTTCATACGTAAACTTTCTTTGGATTTTAGAACATACGATGACGATATCAAAGCCTTCCGATGGGTAAACACGGGCTTGTTGCTTGTTTTTTCCGGCATTTCAATAACTTATGTCTATCTCATGGGCAACAATGCCATGTGGTTCGTCTTTGATGTGAGTCCATGGTATTTTGTGTTATTGAATTTCATTTTCTTCGTATATGTGTTTATCAATCTGGTCGTTTTCTTTATCCGTACAATGGATGACATTGTTTCCCCAGTTCGCATAAGTTTGAAATTCGGCATAATCATGTGGTTGATTGGTGTAATTGGTTATGTCGTGTGTCAACTCATTGCCAATGAGACTCGTAATCCCATCAATATGCACACTTTCTTCGTTATTGTGGGAATATGTCAAGCTATACAGGCTATCATAATTCTGATAAAAGCAGGCAATGCCGGTCAATTCCTGTATGGACTGTTGGCTGTAGTGATGTATGCAATAGGTTCTGTGGCTATCGTAGTACTGCTTGTACCTATGGTGTTTATGGTACTTGTTATGATACTTGTCGGACTGGTATTCCTTTTCGCTTGCAAAACGAGTGTATCGCCCGGAGCAGTGTTCTCCAGTACAGATGGAAGCCCCAATCCTATAGGTAATGAAACCGCAAATAGCACAGACGATTGCAAAGAGTTTACAATCATCAATCCTGAGGGAATGACCATTCACTTGAGACAAGTAAATTCTAACTCTGATTTATATAATGGTTCTGACGGATATACCTATAGGAACATAGGAAGTGAATTTGATCGAATTTAGTAAAAACAATAACCAATAAACAAATATGGAAACAAACATTGAACAACAAGGAAGTAAAAAGGGAATTTCTGGATTTTCTATTTTCGAGATGATACTTTCGGGAAGTATTCTTTTTACTTTATTTACTCCTTTTGTTAAAATCAGTTCAGGAATTAGTATTGGAGGGAATGAAATTGGAAATGCTATTATCTGGTCTATCTTTGATATGGCAACAGAAGAGTCTGGAGATTGGTTTTATAGGGTTACAATCATCTTGCCATTTGCAAATATTATCGCAAAATTCTTTCATCGGACATCATGGCTTTCTGCTTTAACTCTTTTGTCTGCAATCGTTCCAATAGGTATTACAGAGGATTTAGGAGAACCAATGTTGTATCAAGTAGAATTGGTAAGAGATGTGACTCCTTTAGCATGGATAAATTTCATAGGAATGGCTATTTCTGTTGCTGTATCTTGGATTATTTTCTGGGGACGAAAATGTAAGAATTACAAAAGGCTTTTTCTTATCTCTGGAATTATACTTGTCAGTTCTTTTGGATTCATGTATCTATCTATTGCACTGGATTTGATCGAATTTGTTATGATTTCCGGAAGTATTCTTTTTCCTTTAGGAGTATTTATATTGATAATAGCTATAGCATCTGTTTGTTTCAACTATAAGAAGAGAGAACCTGATAAAGAAGATTCCGAAGAACAACCTGTTCCAATCAAAGAAGAAACTTTGACAAAGCATAAGACAGGAAAAGGTAACAAGAAATTTCTAATAAGTAGCATTAGCTGTATAGCAGTTGTACTTCTTCTCATTCTTGGTTTCTTCATGTTTGGAAGTAAACAGGTTGAATTTGAGGCCAAACTTCCCGTTTGGCAAAAGTTCATTATTGTTGAAAAGTCAGATGTAAACCTTCGCCAGTCACCTGATGTCAACAGTCAAAAACTGATGGAGGAAGAAGGTGCAATGGATTCGTATTTAATTTGGTCTGACGAGCCAAAAGGCGCAGATTCAGGAGAACGTAAGCCTTATCGACTGGATAACAACTCAGTATGTCCCGTACTTGCTGAAACAGGAGATTGGTATGAAATACTCGTACAGATTGGCGATAAATACAATCTTTCTACAAAAAAAGCATATATAATGAAAAAATTCTGCAAAGAAGTGAAGCCAATCCCTATTAACAATTTCCGCTTCTATAAAATACCTGATGGTAAGTTTAAGAATAAATATCTGGAATATGACTATGGAGGTGTATATGCAGAACCGTCTTCCTTGACAATGGGATGGGACGTTGATGGAGGTTATATTTTTCCCGAAGCGTTTAAACATTCTTTTGAAAATAACGGTAGCTCTGAAAGATTTGTTTTCAATATACTTACAGAAGATCGGCTTGAACAATGGTTTGGCAAAATAACAGAAGAAACTGTTGGTGCATACCACCTTTATTACAACTTTGCAGAAGCTGGTTTGCAATTGTATTACATAGAACCTTATGATTATCCTGGCGAAATGAGTAAATAACCATATTGAACAATTGTAAACTGTTAACTCCGTTCCCGAACCGTGTTTGTTTGGTTCGCGAACGGAGTTAACTCGGTTCGGGCAGATACTATATAGTGTAAGGGTGTAAGGGTGTAACGAATATAGTATAGAGGCGAAAGCTGTATAGTGAATTACCAACTCACAAATTCACCAACCAATATACGTATGATAAGGGCTGAAGATACGGATGTTAAGCGCTTAAGATTTAAATCTTATGGTCTATCGACGCATCCGAAAGCGAGCTAACTTTTAATTTACAGGCTTTTCATTGCCTGCACATTGCGCATCAGCCCCTCGTATTTGGCACGCTTGACGGCTGAGCCGCGGAAGATGTGGCGGTAGTCATCGATGGAAAGGGATTGCAGGGCGGCATGGTCGAGACGGAGAAACTCGGGTTTGGGGAGGAACTCAGGAACTTCGGTGGGACGGGCGAAGCGCATCCACGGACAGGCCTGCTGGCAACGGTCGCATCCATAGACGCAATTGCCCATGGCACGGGCGGCCTCAGGGGGAAGGGTGTCGCCACGATGTTCGATGGTGAGATAGGAGAGGCAACGGGCGGCATCCAACGTGTAAGGCCCAGCCAATGCACCCGTGGGGCAGGTGTCGAGGCAGCGGGTGCAGGTGCCACAACGGCTCTTCACCGGATGGTCGTAGGCGTCAAAGGGGCGGTCAAAGATGATTTCGCCCAAGAAGAAGGCCGAACCGGCGCGGGGGACAATGAGCTGGGTGTTCTTCCCTATCCATCCGAGTCCGCAACGCCAGGCCCAATAGCGCTCGAGCACGGGAGCGGTGTCGCAAAACACACGGTAACCGACTTTTTCCTCTACACCCGCCGACAGGGTCTCGGCCAACTGATTCAGGCGGGCTTTCATCACCTCGTGGTAGTCCTGCCCATAGGCATACCAGGCAAACTCATATTGCCACGAGACGTCCAACAGTTGGGCGGGATAGTAGTTCAAAGCCACGGAGACCACGCTCCGCGCCCCCTCCATGAGCAACGTGGGGTCGAGCCGCTTCTCCACGTTATTGGCAAGGTAGGCCATCTCAGCCTGATTCCCTTCTGCAATCCAACGACGGAACGCCTCTGCCACAGCCTCATCTACGGGAGCTGCAGGAGCCACACCGCAGGCCGAGAAGCCAAAGCGGGCGGCAGAAGTTCTAAGAAAAGAGGTAGATAGGGACATGTTTATAACAATTCAAACCGATAGCCCTGCTCCAGCAGCCATTCGATACTGAGGGGAAGGGCGTACTTGAGATTCTTTTCGGACTTCAGCGAATCGTGGAAGGTAATGATGGAGCCGTTGCGCACGTACTTCTTCACCTTGTCAAAAACCTGCTTGCCATTGAGCCGCTTGCTGTAGTCGCGGGTCACGAGGTCCCACATGATGATGCGGTAGCGGCGGCGGAGCATGTGATATTGATAATAGCCCATCCAACCGTGGGGCGGACGGAAGAGGTCGCTCTTGATGAGGGAATCGGCCTTAGCCACATTCGCCAAGTAGGAGGAGGCTTTGTAGCTGGGGCCTTTGATGTGGTTGAACGTGTGGTTGCCCACGCGGTGGCCGCGCTCCAATATCATACGAAACTCCTCGGGATGCTTGCGCACGTTGTCGCCCACGAGGAAAAAAGTGGCCTTGATGCCGTACTTGTCCAGCAAGTCCAGCACCCAAGGGGTGATACCAGGAATAGGGCCGTCGTCAAACGTCAGGTACACCACCTTCTCCTTCGTATTTCCGCGCCACTCCGCATGAGGGTAAAGCATGCGGAACAGCTGGGGCACTTGTTCTATAAACATATTCTTTTAGTGAGGCCCACTCAATCCCCCCAAAAGGGGGGAGGGTTTATTCTGTAACGTTCTCTCCCCCTTGGGGGAGCCGGATGGGACTTTATCTTCCCACACGCATACGCAAAAGGGCAAATTTTTCATCCATCATAGCCTGATACTTGTCGGCCAACTCGCTTCCCTTGAGCAGCGTAGCCACATCGTTCAGGGTATATAGTTCAAACTGACAACTACGGAGATCGGCTTGGAACTGCTTGGGATTTCCGCTCAGATACCAGTCGATGTACTCACCGGCGCGGTCACCCAAGTCGGCTAAGATAGGTTCTGCCTTTTCCAACTGTCCTAACTGGACATAGCACTGAGCCATATCCATCGAGCCTGACGCGTAAGCATCGTGGGGCACGGTGGTCGAGGGGATAACCTTCTGTGCACGATCGAGCACAGCCAGTGCCTTCTCCTTCTTACCTTCGCGCAACAATTGCTTAGCCAGTTGCGAGAAGAGGCGACGATGGGCGTAACACATGCGCATCACGGTCTCGTCCAAGTAAATATCGGGATTGTCGATGCCACCGAACTTGAACTTGTTCATCAGGTTGTCGTACATCTTATCGCTGTCGATGGCATACTCGGTAAGACCCGTTTCGCTCTTAGGCACACGTCCCAACTTCTGCCAGTTGAAGGGGGTGAAGCGATGAGCCAATCCCTCCTGAATGAAGTGGTTGGCCAATCCCAATTGGTTCTGCGGGCCTACGCTGGTAGCAATGTAAACGGGGCGTTCCCAGTTCGTATTGGCCAACAGTTCCAGCATCATCAGGTCGGACTTGGTCAAGTAGTCGCGTCCCTTCAGCGAGATATACATCTTGTCGGGGATAGCTGCCGTGTCGGGAATCATCATGTCCGAACGGAGTACTGCCTCCTTGTCAACGGTTATCTCCAACGTGTCGGTGGGGATTACGCGCAACTCGGGGTTGGGCGAACAAACCCAATTCTTCAACACATTCTTCACTTCGAAGGGGTTTTCACCCAAGGCGCGTCTGGCCTGCTCGGGGTTGCTCTTGAAGAGGGCACGTACTCTGGCCTCCTGTTGGGGACGTATATAAACGATATCGTTCACGCCCTCCACATAATCGTATCGCTTCCAGTTGATGGGCA
>CAZDAN010000138.1:0-5976 GCA_964503565.1 uncultured Bacteroides sp. | reverse complement strand
AGGTAGTAAAGAAATGAAAAAGTTAGAATCTTCATTGTTGAATATGGCGGTCGTACTGACCGTTATATCCGTCATTGCCGGTGGTTTGCTGGCATACGTGAACGGTGTGACCGAAGGCCCCATCCGAGAGATTAAGGCCAAGGCTTTGGCTGACGGTATCAAGGCGGTACTTCAGGCCGATGAAGCCACTGTGCAGAGTGTTGACACCATTGATGGCGGTGTGGCCATTGTCTATAAGACAGATAAAGGTACTGCCGTACAAGCTGTAAACAACAACGCTTTCGGTGGTTCCATCAAAGTGTTGGTAGGTTTTGATGCCGAGGGCAATATCTTGGGTTATAATGTACTCGAACATGCCGAGACTCCGGGATTGGGTGCCAAGGCTGGCGAGTGGTTCCAGAAAGGTGCCAAGGGGGATATCATTGGCAAACATCCTGCCAAGAACAACCTGACCGTGAGCAAAGACGGTGGTGAAGTGGATGCCATTACAGCCTCTACCATCACTACACGAGCTTTCCTTGGTGCCGTAAATTCAGCTTACCAGGCTTATCAGGGTGGGGCTGTTGATGCCAACTCAAGCGCAACCCAACAGGTAGAGGAAGCTGTAGAGGGTGTTGTGGATGCAGTAAAGGAGGCCGTATGCTGTGGCAATGATGCCAAGTGCGACGAGAATTTCTGCTCCAAGGAAAAAGAGAATTGTGTCTGTGGTAATAACAACTAATCAAGAAAGGAGTATAAGATATGAATAACTTTAAAGTTTTGATGAACGGTATCATCAAGGAGAATCCTACGTTTGTACTTCTTCTTGGTATGTGTCCCACATTAGGAACCACCTCATCGGCTATCAATGGTATGAGTATGGGACTTGCCACCATGTTTGTGCTTATTCTTTCAAACTTGGTTATCTCCCTTGTCAAGAACCTGATTCCTGACATGGTGCGTATTCCTTCGTTCATTGTTATCATTGCCTCGTTCGTAACCTTGCTTCAGATGGTCATGCAAGCATACTTGCCCGACATCTATGCAACCCTCGGACTCTTCATCCCCTTGATTGTGGTGAATTGTATCATCCTTGGCCGTGCCGAAGCCTTTGCCGCCAAGAACGGCCCTGTAGCCTCCATCTTCGACGGCATCGGCATGGGACTTGGTTTCACACTTGGCCTTACCCTTTTGGGTGCCGTGCGTGAGCTGTTGGGTACAGGCAAACTCTTCGGCCTCACCCTGTTGCCCGAGGAGTACGGTATGCTCGTCTTCGTGCTTGCACCCGGAGCCTTCATCGTGTTGGGCTACCTCATTGCCATTGTGAACAAGATGAGAAAAGCGTGATGACATTTAATTTTTAATTCTTTAATTTTTAATTTGACAGTATGGAATATTTATTGATATTTATCACCGCCATCTTTGTGAACAATGTGGTGTTTTCCCAGTTCCTCGGCATCTGTCCCTTTTTGGGCGTGTCTAAGAAGGTTGAGACTGCCGCAGGTATGGGTGCTGCCGTAGCTTTTGTGTTGACCATCGCTACGATTGTGACCTACTTGATTCAGATTTACGTGCTCGATGCTAATGGCCTTGGTTATTTGCAGACCATCACCTTCATCCTCGTGATTGCCGCCCTCGTACAGATGGTAGAGATTGTGTTGAAGAAAGTATCACCCGCCCTTTATCAGGCACTCGGTGTATTCCTTCCCCTCATCACCACCAACTGCTGCATCCTCGGTGTGGCCATCCTCGTTATCCAGAAGCAGTACGACCTCCTCACAGGTGTGGTTTATGCCTTCTCTACCGCTCTTGGTTTTGCCTTGGCACTGATTATCTTTGCCGGCATCCGCGAGCAGTTGAGTTTGGTTAATGTACCTAAGGGTATGCAAGGCATGTCCATCGCTTTGGTGACGGCTGGTTTGCTTGCCATGGCATTCATGGGCTTCTCTGGTGTGGACGGCGGTTTGTCAGTGCTCTTCGGTTTGAAGTAAAATATTGAATGATAAATGAGGTTGCATTTACGAAGTGAGTAGGTGCAACCTCTTCTTTTTATATTTTTGTACATTGGCAATCTGCAAATAGAATAGATATAATAGAAAAGAACTGATATGAAGAAAACTGTATGGATGAGTGCCTTGCTCTTTATGTTGGCGACAGAGGCATGGGCACAGAAGATAGACTTTAACTTGGCTGGTCGCAGTGCCAATCAGGTAACAGAAGTGGGGTATACCCCTTGGGCTGTCAATACAGGTAGCACTAATACGCTGACCTTGGATAACGGAGTCACCATTGAACTGAATTTGGGTGGTGCTTCGGGGCAAGTGATGAAATCAAACTGGTGGAAGGATGCCGTGTCGAGCAAGAACTCAAAGCTCATCGGCGACTGTGTGGCCGTGTATGGCTATGATGCCGATGGCAACACGCCGCAACTGACCAATGTTTCTGCTACATTGAACATGGTGTTGAAGGGATTGAAGGCCGGCGAACATTCAGTATTGGCTTATCACAATGTGACGGATGGCAATCAGACAAACCCTGCTACGCTCAACGTGAGTGTGAATGGTGAACAGGTGCTGACGGGTGTCGTGCAATCCTCTCGTGAACTTATCCCCTCGGAAGCAGGTCAGTCCTACGTGAAGTTTACGGCCGTAGAGGGAGAGAATGTAACTATCAGCTACACTACGGTGGTGGAAGAGGGGCAGACCTATACCACAACCGGTGTGTTCATCAATGCATTGGTGTTCGACCAGCCCAATCCGAAGACTACGGCACTGAATCCTTATCCGACAAACAATGATATACATGTTGATGGCGACAATGGCGTCATTGATCTCACGTGGGTGATGGCTACCAGTGCCGTGAAGAATCATGTGTACATAGGTACTTCGGCCGATGCGTTGGCCGAGGTGGCTGTAAATGCTGAAGGAAAATACACCTTGTCGGATGTCTATTCGATGAACACCTATTATTGGCGTGTGGATGAAGAGGATGCCGAGGGCAATATCTATCAAGGCGAGGTGTGGAGCTTCCGTCCGCGCCATTTGGCATTCCCCGGTGCCGAGGGCTACGGACGCTTTGCCACAGGCGGACGTGGTGGAAGCGTCTATCATGTCACTTCACTGGCCGACGATGCCACCAATCCTCAGCCAGGGACCTTGCGCTATGGTCTGACAAAGGTAAGCGGGCCTCGTACCATTGTGTTCGATGTGGCCGGTGTCATCACGTTGCAGGCCCGTCTGGTATGCTCCGATCCCTACGTGACCATTGCCGGACAGACGGCTCCGGGAACTGGTGTGATGCTCAAAGGCAAGGCTTTTGGTATGGCCAACGAGGGCATTACCCGCTTCTTGCGTTTGCGTTTGGGTGGTGGAGACAGTTGGGATGGCAAGTCTCCTAATCCTAATACCAGCGATGGTATGGGTATGGCTGGCAATGACCATAGCATCATGGACCATTGTTCGATGGGATGGACCATCGACGAAGCCTTCAGCTCGCGCAATGCCAAGAATGTGACCTTGCAACGCACGCTCATCAGTGAGGCATTGAATGTGGCCGGCCATTCCAACTATGGTGCTGGCACAGGGCATGGATATGCTGCTACCATTGGAGGCGACTATGGAAGCTATCACCACAACCTGCTGGCTCACAACGAAGGACGTAACTGGAGTATGTCGGGCGGATTGGACGGCGGTGGTGCATACGCTGGTCACCACGACATGTTCAACAACGTGTGCTACAACTGGCGCAACCGCACCACTGACGGAGGTACGCACCAGGGACAGTTTGTGAACAACTACTACAAGATGGGGCCTGCCACCACACATACCTTCCTGCTGACGGCTGATTTGGAGGGTACGGGTACTGGTTCGCAATCATACTATGTCAGTGGAAATATCCGTGAAAGCGTGAATGGCACACTCACTGAAGATAAGGAGAATGTGACCTATCGGGTTAATGCCGAGCAGAAGTACGATTGGGATGTGTTTGTTGACCAACCCTTCTTTGAATCATACGCCACTATCGAACCTGCCAAACTGGCTTACAAGACCACTTTGTCCGACGTGGGATGCAACCAACCCTTCTTTGACAACCACGACACCCGCATGGTGAAGGAGACCTTGACAGGTACCTACACCTATAAGGGCAGCCGCACCAAATATCCGGGCCTGATTGACAAGGAGAGCGATTCGGAAGGCTTTGCCGGATTGAACATCGTGGAGGAGTATCGTCCTGCCAACTACGACACCGATCAGGACGGTATGCCTGACTGGTGGGAGAAGGCTCGAGGATTGGATGCCAATGCTGCTGATAACAACAAGGATGAAGACCGCGACGGATACACCGCTTTGGAGGACTATCTCAACTGGTTGGCCGAGCCGCACTACATCATTTCCAACCAACAACCTTTTGCCCTTGACTTGAAGACCCTGTTTGCCGGATTCGACAATGAGCCGTCGTTCACGGTTGAGTCCATCTATTCTGATTGCAAGTTCGATGTGGCTGAAGGAGGAGTGATGACCGTCACTCCGAGTGAGAATGAATTGTTTTACACCATTCAGGTCACTGCTACAGACAAGGACAACGTGGGCAGCATGACGCGCAACGTCCATTTCTACACCACGGCCGATGAGGCGTTGGGCATCTGCATCCCCACCATCCTGCCCGACGATGAGAACAGTGTATATCAGTTCTACACCGTCGATGGCATCTTGGTACACGAGGGGAAAGACGCCAACCAGCTGCCTGCGGGCACCTATATTATAAAGGTGACGAATGGCGGGCAGACACGCATGTTGAAGGTAATGAAAAGATAAACATAAATGAAGAATAACGATTGGAAAGAACGTCTGGGTATGGTGTACTCCACCAACCCGGACTTTCAATTCGACACCGGCGAAGAGGAGGAGCAGGAGACCCTACCCAAGAACCAGCAACGCCTGCGTGTAAGGATTGAGAAGAACGGACGTGGCGGCAAGACCGTGACCATCGTCGCCGGATTCGTTGGCAGTGAAGCCGACTTGAAGGAACTTGGCAAGTGGCTGAAAGGCCGTTTAGGCGTGGGCGGCAGCGCCAAGGATGGCGAAGTGATGGTGCAAGGCGACTTCAAGCAACGCGTTATCGACCTGTTGAAAGCCGATGGATATACACAGACAAAATAGTGCGATATGGACACACACACCCAATTGACTATAGAGGTGACCGACGATGGGTCGGCCACCCTTTTTGTTCCTGCCTTGGACGAGCATTATCATTCAGTAAAGGGTGCGTTGACCGAGGCCGGACATATCTATCGCGACTGTGCCTTCCTGCATCGTGCACAGAGTGGAGTAGGGGTGCAGTTACGCCTGTTGGAAGTAGGCTTCGGCACGGGTTTGAACGCCTGCGTCACCGCCATGGCAGCCAATGCCGCTTCGCCCGTACATTACATTTCGTTGGAGAAATATCCGGTGGACAGTGCCACGTTGGCAGCTCTTCGGTATGACAGCCTGTTGGATGAGGCTCTGCTGCAAGCCATCCACGCGGCTCCGTGGGACGAGGCAGTCCCCATCACTCCTTATTTTACATTGGAAAAGAGGCGGGCCGACTATCTCTCCGACCCGCTCCCCACGTCAATCGATGTGGTCTATTTCGACGCTTTTGCCCCGGAGAAGCAGCCCGAGATGTGGACCACCGAAGCCTTCTCTCGCTTAGTGAATGTGATGAATCCCGGCTCAGTGCTCACCACCTATTGCTCCAAGGGAGCAGTGCGTCGCCTGTTAGCCTCGTTGGGGTTGACCATGGAACGCATTCCTGGTCCTATAGGTGGTAAACGCGAGATTCTCAGAGGTGTGTTAAAGGCTCGTTAGCTTACAAAAACATAGTTCGCTTGAATATCCTTTTTTCCATGTGTGTAAAGTATCTGATTCGGTTACAAAGATATATGATATTGCCGAAAATCTCACAATTTTAGAAGGATGTTATTCTTTCTTACTCTTCATTACCATTCTTTCGGTGATG
>CAZDAN010000137.1:0-6047 GCA_964503565.1 uncultured Bacteroides sp. | reverse complement strand
TTCCCGTCAGGGCACATTTCAGGCTGCAAAGTAAAGGAGAAATTTCCCAAATTCAAAGAAATTTCCTTTTTTTTTGCTGTTTTTGCCCAAAAAATCTTTAAAGCGCCGCCTTTTTATGCGGTTTTCACCGCAAATGGGGCTTTTTAACAGGTTTGTTTTACTCATACTTAATGTATTTATGCATTAGTATTGGGATGCTTTTCCCGTCGTGACGGTGATTTGGCATCGATTTTCGTGCAAAGATATAGCGAATATTTGTATTAGCAAACATTTCTTGGAAAAAATTTCATAATTAACAAAAATTTCTTAGGGGGGGGGTAAAAAAGAGGTTTCAGGTTTCAAGTTTCAAGTTCCAGGTTTCAAGTTCCAGGTTTCAAGTTCCAGGTTTCAAGGTTCAGGTTTCAGGTTCAGGTTTCAGGTTCAAAGTTTATTCGCTAAGGCTCATCAATCTTTGCAAGTCAAGTTCAAGGCTTCAGGGTTGCAGTGATTATAAGGGGATGTTTTTTTTTGAAGACGGGGAAAAGATTTTTTCCAGACGGGGGAGAAATAGTGGAGAGAGAAGAGTGAAGAGTGGAGAGAGAAGAGTGGAGAGTGAAGAGAGAAGAGAGAAGAGGAATTTATGTGGGCAAGATATAGGTGGAAAGGGGGAAAATGTGTATCTTTGCGGCGTTTTTGGTTTATACCTTATTATATATATTGGTTTTTTTATGTCTTTAAGAACGATATATGGACTGCTGACGAAGGAGGAACGGCGGAGGGGCGTATGGGTGGCGTTGTCGGTGCTGGTGCGTGCGTTGCTGGACTTTGCGGGTGTGGCAGCTTTGATTCCGATATTGGTGACGGTGTTTGGCGAGGAGGCTGACTTGCAGACATCGTTGATGGTTTGTGGGCTTGCCTTGGTGTTCGTGCTGGTGAAGAGTGCGGCGGTGGTGGGGTTGGCCCGTTTCCAGAGTAGTTTCCTGTTGCACTTGTATCAGGTGTTCAGCCGAAAGATGTTTTGCAATTATTATCGCCGGGGGCTTTTGTTCTTGAAGAGCAAGAGCAGTGTGCAACTCGGACACGAGGTGAACTTTGTGTGCTATACGTTCAGTCTTTGTATTCTTTCTCCACTCTTCCGCATTGCGGGCGAAGCGCTTCTGCTGATATTGATGGTGACGGCACTGATGGTGTGGAAACCGTTGGTGGGTGCGTTGCTATGCTTGGGCTTTCTGCCTATCGTGATGGTGTACGTGTGGGCGGTGAAGGGGAAGTTGCGCCGCTATGGTGCCGAAGAGCTGGAGGCGCGACGGGTGCAGAGCCGCACGGTGGTGGAGGCTTTTCGCGGATATACGGAATTGGAGATTGCGCAGGCTTTCCGCAAGTCGTTGGAGTCGTTCGACGAGGGGCTGAAGGTTATCAACCATAGTCGTCTGAGGATGGAGACGGTGCAATTGTTGCCCGCCTGCATGTCGGAAGTGTCGATAGTGGTGGGATTGGCTCTCCTCCTCTTGGTCGGCGAAGGGAACTTGGGAGTCGTGGGCGGTGTGTTTGCCGTGGCGGCTTATCGGATGATTCCTGCCGTGAGGGGCATCTTGAACGGATGGAACACGTTGCAGAATGCGTCGTACAGCGTGGATGTGGTGGTAGATGGAGTGAGAGAGGACGATGATACTGGCGATGACTATGGCAATGGCGAGGAGTTTACGTTTAACAGGAGTTTGAAGATACGCGACTTGACGTTTGCTTTCCCCGACGGAGAGGTGATATTGCAGGGGATGAACGAGGAGATAAAGCGTGGCGAGCGCATCGGTGTGAGAGGGCCGAGCGGTTCGGGAAAGAGTACGTTGTTCAACCTGATGTTGGGCTTTTTCCCTCCGACGAGCGGAAGCATCGAGATAGACGGACGCCGGTTGACGATGAAGAACCGCCGGCAATGGCATCGGATTGTGGGATATGTGCCACAAGAGATATTCATTATCCAAGGTTCATTGGCCGACAATATTGCCCTTGGTCGGCCAGTGGTGAAGGAAAAGATTGAGCGGGTGCTCGAGCAGGTGCAACTGAAGGATTGGGCGGATGCTCTTCCCGAAGGGACGGACACCTCGCTTGGCGAATATGGAAGCCGCTTGTCGGGCGGACAGAAGCAGCGCATCGGCATCGCCCGAGCTTTGTACAAAGATGCGGAGGTGCTGTTCTTTGACGAAGCGACCTCGGCGCTGGACAATCAGACAGAGCAGGAGATAAACCTCGCCTTGCAAGAACTCTCGGCCACGCACAAGGAGCTGACGATGATAATCATTGCCCACAGGGAAAGCTCACTGACGTTTTGCGACAGGGTGATGGAGTTGGGAAAAGAAAACTTAAACAATATATAATAATGGAAAGAGATTACTTGATAGCCGGCCATCGCATCCGCATCGCGGGAAGCGAGGAGTGGACAAATGCCGTGGCTACTTTGGACGGATTCAAACCGTTCGAGGTGGAGGTGGAAGGAGAGCCTGCGGGCCTCTTCACCCTGACCGACGAGCTGGTGCCCGAAATGACGGAAGTGCAATATGAGAGTGAAGTGGATGAGATTGTCGATAGATTCGGACGATATGAAGGAGGTTATCTGTTCGTGATGACTCCTCCGGCAGGCGGCCCCCTCAGCCTTTGGAAGGAAGAGGGAAGCAACGAGGTGAAGTTCACCGGCCAACTGATGCCCCGCTTGGTGAGGTTCGCCCTGTGGATTGCCTACGGATTGGTGACAATGCCTCATCGGACGGTGGCGGTGCACACCAGTGTGATTCAATACAAGGGTCGCACGGTGCTCTTCCTTGGCGAAAGCGGCACAGGGAAAAGTACGCACACCCGCCTGTGGCGCGAGAATATCGAAGGAGCCGTTCTTCTTAATGACGACAGCCCCATCCTGCGCATCATCGACGGAAAGCCCTGGATGTTCGGAAGCCCGTGGAGCGGAAAGACCCCTTGCTATAAGCAGGAGAGCTATCCCTTGGCCGCTTGCGTGCGCCTTTCGCAAGCCCCTTACAATAAAATCCAACGGTTGAACATTGCCCAGGCCTACGCCGCCCTCCATCCCTCGTGTCCGCCTGACTTTGCTTACGACGACACTCTCTACGACCACATCAGCGAGACCATCGGCGAAGTGTTGGCCAACGTGCCCCTCTATCATTTGGCTTGCTTGCCCGACAGAGACGCGGCCGAACTTTCATGCAAAACGGTGTTCGGAGAATGAGAAAACTGATAGTGCCCAACGACTTCTTTGCTGCTGCGGCCGAGGCGTTGCGTAGCGGGACTTCTGTCCGCCTGCATGTGGACGGACAGAGTATGTACCCCTTCATCCACGGTGGGAAGGACGAGATAGAGGTTGTCCCTTACGACGGAGTGACTCCACCCGAACCTTGGTGTTGCCCCTTCTATCAGTGGGGAGGCAATTATATGATTCACCGCTTCATAGGGATGAACGGCGACAAGTGGCAGATGTTGGGCGACGGCAATCTCTGTCGCATCGAGGAGGTTCCCCAAGGAGAAATCATCGGCCTCCTGCGCACCATCTATCATCCCGACGGAAGCGAACAGGATTGCCGCGACCCGCGTTGGCTCCGCCGCGCCCGGTGGTGGTACAGATTGCGCGGAGTCAGGCGCTTCCTCATTCCATTGTTCAGATTGCTGAGGGTGTAGCGGGGATATTTCTTTAAAATCCCTATCTTTGTTCCTCCGTTATTTTCAAAGTATAAATAATTATGAAACAAGTATTGGACGAACAAAGACAAAGGTGGCACTTTAACCTGAAACAAGTGCACGACACTGAGAGATTGACACAAATCATGTTGACAACCACCGTGAACCGGCGACGGATAAGGATTTACATCAAATTGCGTGTAGAACCCCGGTATTGGGACAAGAAAACCCTTCGGTGCAATACCAGCCTGGCCCCCAACCGACGCGAACAGATACGGTTGACCCGAATCAACGAACAGATTGATACACTGGTGGCAAACTTGCACCTGGTTGATGAGAAATTGGCAAAAGAGGGAAAATATCTGTCACCCGCGGCCGTTCGAAAAGTTGTAGAAGAGGTACAGCTGGCCACCCATGCAGACATCTCTCCCATGGAAAGCCTGTACAAACTGGCAGAAGAATATACCCAAAGCATAAACCGACGAGGGAAACGGGGCATTGAAAGCACCAGCCAGACCTACCTCGTGGCATTGAAGCGTATCGAAAACTTCTGCCTTCAGAGAAAGGCGCAGCTCGACACCTTCGACGACTTCGACAAAACCTTCTTCACCGACTTCACTAATTATCTTTACACCTGCACCTTCCAAAAGGGAGACAAGGTGCAGAACTACACCCAAAACACCGTCGTCAACACCCTGAAGGTTGTCAAAAATCTGTTGCACAAGGCATACGACAACGACCTGACCGACAACAACTACTTCATGAAAGTGCAAACCACCCTGCCTGCAGAGGTGACCGAACAAATCTATCTGCAAGAGTCCGAAATCCAACAACTGGCCAACATGTCCCTGACCGGACAGGAAGAGATTGTGCGCGACATGTTCGTCATCTCCTGCTACACAGCCCTGCGAATCAGCGACATGATGAAACTCGACAAGGCCACCATTCACAACAAAAGCCTCTCTACCTATCAGACGAAGACCAAGGCAAAGGTGCAGATTCCTATCCTGAAAGAAATTGCCCCCCTCATTGAGCATTATCGGAAGAACGGATTTCCCACCTTCAACATAAAGCAGGCCAACCTCATCGTCAAAGAACTGGCCCGCCGGTGTGGCATCAACGAAATAATCAGCTACAAGGAAAACCGCGGAGGAATCGTCTCCATCAAGCAACAGCCCAAGTGGCAACGGATTACTTTCCACACCGCCCGCCGAAGCTGCATAACTAACCTATTCCGTCGCGGCTATCCCATCAACTACATCATGACCATCTCCGGACACAGCACGATACAGGCCTGCCAACGCTACATACGAGCCTCGGCCGCAGAGGTGTTGGAGGACTTCGTCAACCTCTTGGAGAAGGAAGACGCACTATGACAATTCTTTGACATCCGTCAGTAACAAATCCCGCGTAGCTGTTTCTTCCCTGTTTCGCAAAAGGGAAGAACACTACGACGGGTGCATTTTTGCATATATATGCAAAAGGTTGGAGCAGAGAAGGTTTGAAGAGGCGACCTGCAATGGGTGTTTCCACCCCTCCTATCCTAAACATCCGCGGATGTGTAGGAGAATTTCCGCCCGTGCGCACCAGAGAATCAGAACATGTGCAGGAGAATTTCGGCAGAACTTTAGGATCGTTTCTTCGGAACTTTAGGAGAGATGCCCCCGAAGAGCGTCGTTGGACTGAGTTTACAATCGCCCTCATGGCACCCTTGAATGCATAAATATACGGCCACTCTGCATAAATATGCAAAACTAACCTCACGAGAATTGCGTGTATGGGCGCAGATTTTCTTTTGGATAGAAAACCGGCAAAATTTCAATCGATGTGTAAGTGGTTGGTAATCAAGCAGGGAACAAAATATCCTTCCTCTATAGATAAGGCCGCTTTATTCACGCCCTAAAGTAGAGGTAAGAATCATATTTTTCGTTTCTTTACACGAGTTGCGAAGAAATATTTACTTCGTCAAACACAAGAATAGGTCATGATAAATACTTGCCAAAATCAATGAATTGGAATAAAAAAATCGCAACACGTTCCAAAAGGGCCTTTTAGAGGGATGGTGTCAAAATATGGAGCCAATTTCTCTTTAAGCAAAATCAAAAATCGACCTTTTTATCTAATAATGAACAACTTGCCACCTTTTGAATGGTGCCAAATATCGGTGTCAAATTCCCCAAAAGATGTATCTGTTTCAATCTCGTCATTTTTCAACTCATTGATTTACAGGCAAAAGCACATTTGTCCCCTTTCTCAATTTTCCCAAAGAAGAATTTATCCCCCTTTTTGAAACTTTTATATTTACTTGATTCCCACCTGTTTACGCCCGTTATGAATTTGGGAAATTTCTCCTTTACTTTGCAGCCTGAAATGTGCCCTGACGGGAA
>CAZDAN010000136.1:0-6105 GCA_964503565.1 uncultured Bacteroides sp. | reverse complement strand
GGTCGAAATTTTACATGATAAAATAATTAAAGAAGAAATGGGAGGATAACAAAAACGGGCGTATCAATATACTGATACACCCGTTTTTTGTGGTACGCTCTCAGGGATTCGAACCCTGGACCCACTGATTAAGAGTCAGTTGCTCTACCAGCTGAGCTAAGAACGCATGGTTCATTTCTCAAATGCGGTGCAAAGGTAGGCATTATTTTTGAACCTACCAAATATTTGCGCGAATCTTTTTATTATATATTTTATACTTTGTTGATTATTAGCGTATTCTATTTTTAGTTTTTTTCCGTGGTCTGTCAAACAGCGACTTCATCATGCCTTGTTAGTGGCCTTCTCCCTCGTCGTTTATCTCAAAAATCTGCGTGGGTGAGGTGCGGGGAAGTGCCATAAGCCGCACGTCTTGGTCAATAGTCTTTCCGATGCCCGCCAATGCGTTGGCCACGGTATGGTAAGCCAAGTGTGGCTTGTTGTTCTCCTTGCTCAAGTGGCACAGCCATATCTGCTTCAGCAGGGGCGGGTAATTATTAGCCAGAAATTCGCCTGCTTCTCGGTTGGACAAGTGGCCGTTCGGGCCGCTGATGCGTGCCTGCAGCAGGGGAGGGTAGGGGCCTTCGGCCAACATCTGTTCGTCGTAGTTGGACTCCAGTATCAGGTAGTGGCAATTGGCTACGTGGCATTTCACGGTGTCGGTGATGTGTCCGATGTCGGTGATGAAACAGAAGTTCATTCCTCCACATCGGATGCTGTATCCCACGTTGTCTGTCCCGTCGTGTGGAATCTCAAAAGGAGTGATGTGGAAGTCACGGATGATGGTTGTCTCTTCCTTTTGGATGATTCGTCGGTTTGCGGGGCTGATTTTCTTGGTCATGCAATAACTCTTCATCATTCCTTTGTGGATGGTTTCGGTGGTGAAGACGGGAATGTTGCATCCTTCGCTCAAATTTCCGGCTCCCCGAATGTGGTCGGCATGGTCGTGGGTGATGAAGAGTCCGAGAATAGTTTCCAATGCGATGCCGCGTTCGCGCAACACCTTCTTTATGGTGCGTATGCCTATACCGGCATCAATGAGTATGCCGTATGAAGAGGTGCCTATGTAGAAGCAATTTCCGTTGCTTCCGCTGGCCAGACTTATGAATTTCAGTTTCATGTAGGTTTCTTGCTCTTTTTTTGAGTGGGCGAAGATAGTGCAAATAGTCCGTAAGAGAAAATAAAAGGGGATAAAAATGATTTTTTATATGAACATTCCTATTGACAGGGACGTTAGATATAAAAGAATTTGTAATCAATTTATTGACGGTAAAGTATATTTTTTAGTATGAAAAATAACTCAATGGCAAAATTAGGGCTGTTGATTATTCCTTTTGTTATATTTGCATGTAAGAAATCAGAGGAGGAGGTTATATGTGATGTGGCGAGGGAATTTTCGGATGCTTATTATAATTTGAATATTAGGAAAGCAAAAGAATATTGCACTCAGGATCTGTTCCCAATTATGGATTTCCGTCATCATAATTTGACGGAACGCGATCGCGCTTTTGCGAAAGCGGCAGGAAAGGCAGAGATACGAGTGTTGGATTATGAAATCAATTTAGGCAATAATCTCTCTTATGTGAATGTAGAAGTGTCTAATTTCCTTCGTATTAACTATATGACTGATTCGCTAAGTATCGTTCCCCGTGATACAGTGGAACTGACCCTTATTAAGGAGATGAATGACGATTGGCGTGTCAGAGACCCGATGTGACATTGTTCCAATCCAAGGATTAGAAAGGATACCCCACCGCAAAGTGGAAGGTCAGGTCGCGTTCTAAGTCAGGGTGAAGAATTGGGTAGTGTTCGCGGCTGTCGATTGGGTAAACCGGATTGATAGCTTTCATACCGAAGTCGAATCGAAGAAGAATGAATCCGATGTCTAACCTGAGGCCAAGTCCGTATGCTACAGCAATTTCACTGAAGAAACTGTCGAAACGGAAGGCTCCTCCGGGTTGTTCTTCATATTCACGCAATGTCCAGATGTTACCGGCATCAACAAATATGGCACCATTCAAACTCGAGAAAAGTTTGGTGCGATATTCCAGACTCATGTCCAATTTCATGTCTCCCGATTGATTGATGAAGTCAATCTTTTTGTCCCCTCCCGAGAATCGGCCGGGTCCCAACGAGCGTACCGACCATCCTCTGACGCTGTTGGCTCCTCCCGAAAAGTATCGCTTTTCAAAAGGCAACACTGTAGAGTTCCCATACGGATAGGCGATGCCCAATGCAAAGTGGCAAGAAATGCTGTTCCGGTTATCAATTGTGAAATGGTGGGTATAGTCGAAGTCAGCTTTGGCGTACTGTGCGTATGCGATGTTACCGATGGCATATTGGCCGTTGTCCGTCTGTTTGTCGTATATGGAGCGGGAAATCAGACTCAATAAGATTCCTGAAGACTCAATGTTGGTTCGTATGGAGAAACGGTTCCGGCGTTTCTTGCCCGTGTATTGATTGTCTATTTCCGGTGAACTGTATGAAAAGGTATAACCTAAACGCGCAATGAACAGGTCTTCGTAGTTATATCTCAGGATAGAGTTGCTGGCTGCACCGTTCAGGTATTCGTCGCGGAAAGTGGCCGACACTGATGGCATATATACATAGTTGATGTCAAGTAAATCAAAGCGGTGTTGGATTCGCTGTTTGTGAGTCCATCGGTAGCTCCACGAAGCAGACAATACCCGTCTGGAAAACTCCGGACGTTCTTGTGCGTTGTATTGTATGCCCACTTCGGATGAGGCACGTATGCGTTTCTTGAAATCCGAAGAGAGAAAAGGGAACATGAAGCGTGGAAAGTTCAAAGAGGCTTCTGCACCGTATTCGATGTAGTTGTTGGTGTTATATCCTTGCAAGCCGCTGACGACTTCGTAGGCACCACGTATTTTCAAGGTAAAGGTTTCACTTCCCTTGAACAGATTCTTATGCTGATAGGCCAATGAAGCGGCAACTCCCAAGTCGCCGGCTGTATTTGTCCCGTCGCCTTCGATGGTGAAACTCTGGGGGGCAGCTTGCGATGTCAGGATGTATGCGCTCAGGTGGTTCGAGTCCGGTTCCTCTATGAGGTTGATATTGGTGTATTTCAGTGCACCAAGTCGCCCTATTGAAGAATAAGTCCTTTCTATGTCCTCTGCATGGTAAAGTTCTCCTTTGCGAATATAGTTGTATTCCGAGAATATCTTAGGTTTCATTATCAGTGAGTTCCGATAATGAATGTCCAGTTCCTTGTATTTTTCTAATTTCAGTTTGTCCAGTTGTTTTTTGTTGGTGTAGTCTGTGTCAAATTCCGTCACGACGTGTATGTCTTTCATCGTGAATTGTGGATGCAGGCTAAGCGGACTTTGTTTGTCCTTTTGGTACAAAGCCAAATGCATCGTCAGGACGACGTCTCGTGAATTTTGTATCGTGTCGGCCGTATAGGTGATATAGTTTTTGTTGAATTTATAGTAACCTTGGTTCTTCATGGCGGTGACAATACGTTCGCGTTCCTTGTCCAGTGTATTGATGTTGAGTACCATCTTTGGTGTCAACAGGGATTGCGAAGCTATCTCCTCCATCTTTTGGGCAATGACGGAATCGGCAATGTCCAGATGCAGTTCGCTTACCCGATAAATTTCGCCCGGTTGGAGCAGATAAGTCAGTCTTACCTTGTGCCGCCTGTATTCTTCATGCATGGTTACCGATGCGCTCAGGTAGCCCAAGTTCTGTAGCGCCTGTTTCAGGTCGGTGCACGACCGTTCTGCTTTTTCACGTTCATAGACAACGGGGGCTTCACCTATTTTCTGCAGTGTCTTATTGAGCCATGTATCCTTTTTGCCCGACATGGAGTAAATACCTAAAGGTACCTTCACAGCGTTGAACCATCTGGCATTGGGTTGTTGGCGGATGTAGCCGTTGAGGGTGCTTACATTCACATTGGGGTTCGGACATTCGATTATCACGTTGTCGAGCCGGTGTTCGTCGGCCGACAAGAATTTGGCCGACGAACATGCACTGAACAGCCATACCAAAAGTACGGCTGACAAGAGGAGTGTCAAGTGTGGATGTTTCCTATATTTTCTCATTCTTCCGTGAAAATCTGCGCAAAGATACTTCAAATAAAAAAAATATCCGTAGCTTTGCCACGTTTTTATATAAAAGAAATCCGATTCTTATGCTGAGTAAAGCCAAATTGAAGTATATCCGCTCCTTGGAGTTGAAGAAAAACCGTCGTGCCGAGCACGCTTTTGTGGCCGAAGGGCCCAAGGTGGTGGGCGACATGTTGCCCGCTTTCCCTTGCCGTCTGTTGGTGGCTGTCGAGGGGTGGCATGCGGCTCATCCCATGGCTGTGGCCGATGAGAAACTGACGGTGATGCCTGACGAACTCACCCGTGCCAGTTTCCTGAAGACCCCACAGGATGTGTTGGCGGTCTTTGCCATGGGCGACGAAGAGGAGTGCCCCGTTTCGGTGGGCAGCAGTGAATTGTGTCTGGCACTCGACGATGTGCAGGACCCCGGCAACTTGGGCACCATCATCCGTTTGGCCGACTGGTTTGGCATCCGCCACATCTTCTGTTCACCCGCTACGGCCGATGCGTTCAACCCCAAGGTGGTGCAAGCTACCATGGGCGCTTTGGCGCGGGTGAAACTCCACTATGCTCCGCTCGTCCCTCTGTTGGAGGAGGCGAGGGCAGGGGGCATCCCCCTCTACGGCACTTTCCTCGATGGCGAGAGCCTCTATGAAAAATCCCTCACTCCCCACGGTGTCATCATCATGGGAAACGAGGGGAATGGTATCAGTACCGAGGTGGCCCGTTTCGTCAACGAGCGCCTCTTTATTCCCAACTATCCGGTTGGTGTGGAGACCTCCGAGTCTCTCAACGTTGCCACTGCTGCGGCCATCATCTGTGCGGAGTTCCGCAGAAGATTACTGTAGGAGTCAGAATCCGATTCCAAATACAAAGAACGTATCTTCCGTAGCCGGATTCACCACCACCTTGCCTGTAGCGTTTATCGAGAGGTTCGGAGTAATCTTCACCTCCTTGCTCAGGGCTACGGCTGCTTCGCACACCATGAAGCGGCGGGCATCGTACGTGGGGCTGTTCCAAGGCGTTGCGCCCACCGTAGCCGCACCCTCAAAACTGCCGATGGTGAAAGGCACGTTGGCTTGGATGTACGAGGTATAGACGCGGTCGCCATCCTCGTCATAATCGTATCCGCCGAAATAGGTGCTCCAGAGGAGTGAACAGAATCCGAAGTCGTATCCCACGGATGCCTCCAAGGTGTGATAAGTCGAGTGGGCCGAGTAGTTGAAAAACTTCTCCGTCTCGCCGGCGGGCAAGTACCAGTAGTCGGTCACGTTCAGTGACAGGTTGCCCAGTTCGTAACCCAACGAGAAATCAATCTCGCGGTGGTCGTCGGTAGCAATGCCGGCCGAGCCCCACACGTTCAGCGACAGGTCGTTCCATCCTACCGTCAGCGAAGGTTGCAGGCTCAGTCCGCCCAAATTCTGTCCGTTCCAGATGTAGTTTGTCACCACGTTTGCTTCCAACTCGGCATACAAGCCGTTTTCACTCTCTTCCTCCTGTGCCCAAGCTGCAATGGGCAGAGCCATTGCCATCATGGCGCAGACAGTCATTTTCTTCATGTTCATTTTTCTTTCTCTCTATTCTTAAACTTGTTATTGATATACATTCCTACTCGTCATCCAAAGCGAAGTCGGAGATTCTTTTTTTTGTTTCTTTTGCAAACGACGTGCAAAAATACTACTTTTCTTGTTAACACATAACAAAATGCGCAAAAATTGTCAGCATCCGCCAATCGTTGTAAATATTTCGCCATTTATTATGTAAAGAAACAGAAATCACAATGCACAAACTACTCATTGCCACCGCTATCGACAATAGATATAGTGGCGGAAGTCGTATTTTCAATTTAGGCTGAACATCAGCTGCTTACGCCCTATTTGAAATTTTACCCATTTTTAGCGCGAAAGAAAACTTGTGCCCATATACGCGATTCTCGCGCGGTCTGTTTTGCATAAATATACAGAGCGGGGGTATGATTATGCATTCAAACGTACCATGA